>JAYSOP010000378.1:0-1872 GCA_043722905.1 Chryseolinea sp. | reverse complement strand
GATCAGCGAATCAAGCCATCAGCAGTGGTTGGAAACGTTGGACTTTCCTACAAGTTTCACCCCAACCATCATTTGATTGTATCAGCTAATTCGGGTTTTCGTTCCCCAAACGTAGACGACATGAGTAAATTTGGTGCTATTGAGAGTACCGTATTTGAAATACCAAGTGCTAATCTTTCACCAGAACGATCTTTCAGCGTGGAAACAGGAGTGAAGACGAGCACAGCGATATTTTCGGGTTCGTTAAGTTTATACAAGACTTTTCTTTTTGATCTGATTGATCGTGTAGGGGTAACATATCAGGGACAAGATACAATAGAGAACAGGAGAGTATACCAAAAGCAGAATGTAGGGAAATCGGAACTTTACGGATTTGAAACCGATGTTGAATTCAAAATAACACCATCTTTAGCAGCGGTGGGGAATATGACTTATACTTACGGGCAAAACATTTCAAAAGATGAGCCCATGCGAAGAATACCCCCGCTTTTCGGAAAGATCGGCTTTCGGTATCAACAAGGCTCGCGTTGGTGGGCGAAAGCCGAGTGGATTGTTGCGGGAAGCCAGGATCGTTTGGCCGGTGGCGATTTAAGTGATGGCCGTATTGTCGTTCGATTGGCAGATGGTGCCATGCCCGGATGGAACCTGTTAAACCTATATGCCGGGATTAAAATAAAATTCATCAGCATAACTGCCTCCGCGCAAAACATTTTTGATACAGCCTATCGCGTGTATGGCTCAGGTGTGGATGGTTACGGAAGGAATTTCTGGGTGACTACTACCATTCAGTTTTAATAAGCAGGCAGTAAGCAGAGTGCAGTAAAGCTGAATATCAAACTGCCTACTGGTGACTGCTTACTGCCGGCTTTTTTATTACGCTATAATGTGGCAACAATCAATTAATACGCAAGCCTAATCTTAAACGTTATGTAATCATTCTCTAACGATCAGTTTATACTGATGTCTTTTATTTGCATTATGAATAAAAGAAATATTCAAGTTGAGGCGGAGTAGTCTCACAATACTCTTCTCACTCTTTTCGATCCTCACCATTGCCCAGGGGTTGAAAACCAAAAACATCGTTATCGTTACCCTTGATGGAGTTCGGTGGCAGGAAATATATGAGGGAGCTGATTCTGCTATTCTCTACAATCCTGAATATGTTCGCGATAAAAAAGTACAGGAAACCTTTTGGAATTCAGATCCTTGGGAGCGAAGAAAAAAACTTTTCCCATTCTTATGGGAAACAATCGGTGTTCAAGGGCAATTATTTGGCAACCGAAACTATGGAAGTGCAGTAAACTGTTCCAACCCATATTGGTTTTCCTATCCTGGTTATAGCGAAATGCTTGTTGGCTTTGTAGATAGGCGAGTGAAGTCAAACGATAAAATTGAAAATCCAAATTATACGGTTCTTGAATTCATTAATGATCACAAGGCATTTGAGAATAAAGTAGCTGCGTTTTCTACATGGGATGTTTTTCCTTACATCCTGCGTGAAGAAAAATCGGGCATTTTGGTAAATGCCGGCAGAGAGCCTGTTACGGGTGAATTAAATGAGAAAGAGGTCATGCTGAACGAGCTTCAGGAACTGGTTCAGAATCCGTATGGCTCCAGATACGATGCCTTTACATTTTACCTGGCAATGGAATATCTGGATCGCGAGCGGCCGAAAGTCTTATTCATTAGTTTAGATGAAACGGATGAACATACACACAAGGGGCGATATGACGAATATTTAAAATCGGCCAATCGTGCTGATATTAAAATTGCTAAGCTTTGGAATTGGATTCAATCACAGCCTGATTATAAAGACCAAACAACGTTACTGATTACAACTGATCACGGTCGTGGAAAGGGTGCCAAAAATGG
>JAYSOP010000377.1:0-1868 GCA_043722905.1 Chryseolinea sp. | reverse complement strand
CTGAGGGGTTGCGGATCCGAAGGCGATAACACAAAGAAATAACAGATAGTGAAATTTTAATCGCATAGTTTCTTTTAACAATATAGAGCACTAAAACCTAAGGTCATACTGGGAGTAATTGTCAATATACGCCCCATCTATGAAAGATGATAACTTTTCCGCCATAGGATTTAGGAGGTGAATCAGGATTAACGCTTCCTTTCAGAATATTTAACCCTCCACTCAGACTACCATTCGGTTGACTGGCATTCAACCTTTTAGTATTGCTTTCACAGCAGACTCAGCACATCGTTCTCCGTCCATCGCTGCCGAAACAATACCTCCCGCGTAACCTGCTCCCTCTCCGCAGGGAAATAATTTTTTTATGTAAGGATGTTCCAGCGTTTCTTTGTCCCGGGGAATCTTAACAGGCGAAGACGTACGACTTTCAACACCGACGATCTGGGCGTCATTGGTGAAATAGCCCTTCATTTTTTTTCCAAACTCCTTAAAGGCATTGCGCAATGCCTGATGAATAAATTCAGGCAAGACTTCTTTCATATCCACAGAGGCGAGTCCCGGCTGATAAGATGTCTCCAACAACTGATTTGAAATTCTGCCTTCAACAAAATCTACCAACCTCTGCGCTGGGGCAACCTGAGTACCCCCGGCAATTGCACAAGCACGATGCTCTACCTCTGCCTGAAATGAAAGGCCCGCAAGCGCGCCGTGTTGTTTATAGGCACTGTAATCTTTTTCATCGACAGCGACGACAATTCCTGAATTGGCAAACACAGAATCACGCCGGGAAGGGCTCATACCATTGACCACCACTTCACCCGGGGCTGTCGCGGCAGGCACTATAAACCCTCCAGGACACATGCAAAAAGAAAAAACACCTCTTGCCTGTCCGTTCAGCATGGCCTGGTGAACCAAAGCATAGGACGAAGCCGGCAAGTATGGGCCGCGGTCAACATCACAGTGATATTGAATCTGGTCAATTAAATTCTGCTGGTGTTCAACCCTTACCCCCAATGCAAAAGGCTTTGGCTCGATAGGTATATTTCTGGACTGAAGAAGGTGGAAAATATCCCGTGCCGAGTGGCCTGTTGCCAGAATAAGGGCCTCCCCTTTTATTTTTTCTCCAGAATGCAAAACAACACCTTCCATGATATCCCGGGAAATTATGAAATCAATCACCCTGGAGTTGAAATGCACTTCTCCCCCATGATTCACTATGGTGTCTCGTAATTCCGCTACTATTTTCGGAAGCTTGTTTGTACCGATATGGGGGTGGGCATCAAACAAGATATCCTGTTTCGCTCCGTGTGAAACAAAAGTTTCAAGAATCCTTTTGATATCGCCGCGTTTTTTTGACCGTGTGTATAGTTTGCCATCCGAATAGGTGCCCGCGCCCCCTTCGCCAAAACAATAATTTGAATCGGGATTGACAATGTGCTCTTTGTTAATGGCAGCAAGATCTCTCCTGCGCAACTGCACATCCTTACCCCTTTCAAAAACAATTGGTTTGTAGCCTAATTCAATGACCCGCAAGGCAGCAAACAATCCTGCCGGACCACTGCCTACGATAATAATAGGTTTTTTACTTTTAACATCCTGATAACTTGTTCCTGCATTTGGGTTGGATGGAACTTCGGAGACTTTCAGAATATCACATTGAAACCTCACCGTTACTTTTTTACCCCGTGCGTCAATCGATCGCTTAACAATATTAACCAGTATGCTTCCATCATTCGGAAGCCCAAGTCGCTGATACAATATGTCAGGAAATAAAGAATCGTTGAAAGCCTCTTCAGGCCAAAGGGAAAGGTCTGCCATACTCATGATCTGAAAGGTTTTTATCCTTTAATTTATGTCTAAAATGAGAT
>JAYSOP010000376.1:0-5908 GCA_043722905.1 Chryseolinea sp. | reverse complement strand
ACTCAATCCGGTAAGCAAAATCCTGAAGCCAATTGTCCGTAAAATACCAGGCTAACGGAAAAGCGAGCAACATTCCGATGGCAACAAGAACGAAAAATTCTTTTGACACAAGGAAGACAAGACTTTGAACACTCGCACCGATCACTTTCCGCACCCCGATCTTTTTTGTTCGCTGTTCAGTTGTAAAAGCTGCAAGACCCAATAACCCAAGACATGCGATAATAATGGTTAGTCCGGAAAAAGCGGTGAAAATCTGACTGCGCTTTTCATCCGCCTTATACTGTGAATTAAAGTCCGCGTCAAGAAAGTTATATTCAAATGCATAAGTGGGGAAAATCTCCTTCCATGCTTTTTCTATGGCACTGATAGATTGTTTCACGTCACCTTCTGTAGTGCGGACAAAAACATAATTGTTATCATCATCCAACAAGATCATCAGCGGTTCAATCGGATCATACAAGGAGTTTTGATGGTAATCTTTAACAACACCGACCACACGTTTCTCAATATCCGTATTGTCAGGCCCACCACCCGCAAATACAAATTTTTTTCCGATGGGATTCTCCCATGACATTCGTTTCACCATGGATTCATTGACGAGGACTGCAAAGGTTGTGTCAGAAATTATTTCGCGCGAAAAATCGCGGCCTGCCACAATTTTCATTCCCATGGTTTTAACAAAATCAAAATCAGCGTTGTATAAGTCCACACCCCGGTCGCTCATCTTACCCTCATTATCCTCCACTTTAACAGGAGTTTACCGATTCCCTGCCCTGGCGAATTGGAAGCCATGCCGACTGCCGCAACTTCCGGGCTTTGTTTCAGGCGGTCGACCAATCCTTGAGCCTTCGCCCGTAAATCTCTTTCGTTTAAATCTAATCTCATCACGCGTTCCTTCTCAAAGCCGAGATCTTTATTCCGCATGTACTGAAGCTGATCAAAAACCACCAGGGTGGAAATCAGCATAAAGATCGAAATCCCAAATTGGAAGACCACCAATATTTTGCGGAAAATGACACTCCCACCCCGTTGGGCAAGCTTTCCTTTTAACACCGCAGAGGGATTAAAACCTGACAAATAAAAAGCCGGGTAACTACCACCAATGACCCCCACAAACAAAACAACCCCCAATAAACTTAAAATGACCGGTGTTTGTAAAATATAAGAGAATGGCAATAATTTATTCGCCAGCGTATTAAACGCAGGTAACAAGGCATAGATCAAAAACATGCTCAATACCATGGCGATAAGCGCCAGCAAGACAGACTCGGAAATAAATTGGGCGATCAACTGCCGGCGTTGTGAGCCCATCACCTTTCTGATCCCCACTTCTTTGGCGCGGTTAGCCGATCGTGCGGTAGAGAGGTTCATATAATTGATGCTAGCGATGATGAGCATAAAGATCGCGACCGATGCGAAAATATAGATAGTCGAAATGTCGCCACCTGCCTCCGCTTCATCCTGAATTTTCGAATAAAGGTGAATGTCAGTGATGGGTTGAAGTTCATATTTAATGGTGATACCAAATTGTTCAAATATGGGATTCACCTTTTGCTTAATAACTGAGTCAAGACTCGTATACATTTTTGAAAGATCGTACCCGTCGGGCAGATGCACATAAGTAAATACACCAAAATTCCCCCAGCTTCCCTGAAAGTCAGCACGGGTGTTTCTTGAAATCAAGGCATCAAAAATAAAATGAGAATTTAAGGGCACATCTTTCAAAATACCGGTGATCTTAAATTCTTCACCTTGCTGGTTCTGGATGGATTGACCCAATGCAGAGGCCGGATCTTCAAAATATTTTTTGGCAATTTTCTCTGTCATTACCATGGAGAACGGCATATCCAGCGCGGTGGCCTGATCGCCGTGAATGAACTCATAGGTAAACATTTCAAATACCGTAGAATCTGTCAGGTAAAAATTTTCTTCATAGAACTGTTTGTCCCCATTTTTATACAAACTGCGACCTGTTCCAAAAAACCTGACTGAATTTTTTACCTCAGGATAATTATCGCGCAATTCCTCTGCCAGCGGAATTTGCGCAATCGCCCACGTGAAAGCATTATCTGGTTCTTTAATATTTGAAATAACCCGATAGATATTCCTGGCATTCTTATGATAACGGTCATAACTTAGTTCATCAAGAATGTACATGAACAGAAATAAACTGCAGGTAATACCAATCGTTAGCCCAATGATATTAATAAGGCTATACGTTTTATCCTTTACAATATTGCGAAAGGATATTCTAAAAAGGCTCTTAAGCATGGCAAAGAAGATAAGTTCACTTTAGGATGAAAGAAAACAGTAAAAAGTTTGGCAGTAAAAAAAGTCCAACCCACCATTAACCAAAAAAAATGGGCTGGACTTTAATATTTCCGTGCCAACGCTGGCAATTTGTATGCCGGAGATAATTACGGAATGGGGTATAAGGATATAGGGGTATAAGGATATAGGGTATAAGGATATAGCGCTTGCAAGCATGGGGTATCTGGATATCTGTTCGAAATTAAAATAAAACGTTCAATAGCGGACGATTAGCTAGTTGACAATCGGGCAATTTTTCAATTAAAATGTGGGGGACAGCTGAAAGGTTTCCTAATGACCAATCACTTTGATTATTTCACATAACATCAACATGCCTGTAATCCTGTGCCTGATGCCTTACCTTATCCCCGGTGCCTTATCCAGCCCAGCCATCGCGGTCAAGGCTTCGGTATTGGATGGCTTCAGCGAGGTGTTCGGTTTGTATTGATTTACATCCGGACAGGTCTGCGATGGTACGCGAGACTTTTAATATCCGGTCATAAGCTCTGGCGGAAAGCCCTAACCTTTCCATAGCAGTCTTTAGCAAAGAATTTCCCGCATCGTTAATCTCACAGATCTCCTTCACCATGTTAGACGGCATCATGGCATTACAATAAATATTTTTGTGCGTTTCAAAACGGCGGGTTTGGATTTCACGGGCAAGTACTACCCTTTCGCGGATGGTTTCACTGGTTTCTACTTTCCTGTTGGCCGTCATTTCATCGAAACTTACAGGAACGACTTCAACATGCAGATCAATGCGATCCAACAAAGGCCCGCTTATTTTGCTGAGATAGCGTTGCACAATTCCTGGTCCGCATACACATTGCTTTTCCGGGTGGTTGTAATATCCACAAGGGCATGGGTTCATACTTGCTACCAGCATAAAATTGGAAGGATATTCAATAGAAACTTTTGCCCGGGAAATAGTTACCCGGCGTTCTTCCATGGGTTGGCGCATCACTTCAAGTACTGAACGCTTAAATTCCGGTAACTCATCCAAAAACAAAACTCCGTTGTGCGCTAATGATATTTCACCGGGCTGAGGGTTTCCACCTCCGCCAACGAGTGCCACATCTGAAACCGTATGGTGCGGCGACCGGTATGGGCGGGTGGTGAGCAAACCTCCGTCACGTGAAAGTTTACCGGCAACGGAATGGATCTTGGTTGTTTCCAGGGCTTCATTCAGCGTTAGCGGAGGCAGTATCGTTGGCAGCCTTTTAGCCAGCATCGTTTTTCCTGCTCCTGGCGGACCGATCATGATAACGTTATGGCCACCCGCAGCTGCAATCTCCAAAGCGCGTTTAATGTTCTCCTGGCCCTGAACATCCTTGAAGTCAGTGTCATAGGAGCTTGAATCAGATTGAAACATAGCCCCACAGTCGACCTTCAATGGTTCGATCTTCTGTAAGTCTTCAAGAAAACTGATCGCCTGCGGAAGTGTTTTTACGGGAAAGACATCTAGCCCATCAACGACTGCAGCTTCGCGGGCATTGGCTTCCGGTACTACCAAACTTTTAAATCCTGCCTTCTGCGCGTGGATAGCAATGGGAAGGACACCTTTGATGGGACGCAGCACGCCATCAAGCGATAACTCGCCCATGATGACGAACTTTTCCAGCTTGTTCGTGGTGATTTGTCCGGAAGCTTCGAGGATACACAATGCGATAGGAAGATCGTAGGCCGAGCCCTCCTTTCGAATGTCGGCAGGTGCGAGGTTAACCACCGTTCTTTCACGGGGCATGAAATATTTCCAGTGCTTGAGGGAGGATTCAATTCGGAGCTGACTTTCCTTTAGTGCGTTGTCGGGGAGGCCACTCATAAAGAATCCTAAGCCTTGTCCGACGCCCACTTCCACCAGGATGGTGCGAGCGTCCACGCCATGAACGGCGCTTCCAAATGTTTTTGCAAGCATAAACAACTAAGGTTGAGAGGGTGAAACCTTGAGGTTGCTTATTCAGGAGCACAACAAAGGGTATCATCAATTCTATTCAATCGAAGTCCTTTTGTTAAAGCTTCCTTCCCTTCTTCCCGTCATCATTAGCAATCCCACAGGTAATTTAAACTAAAAAGGTAATCTAAACAATCTGACTCGGATTTATTAAGGTCTCTGGAAAGGAGCGTGAGCATGGACAAACTCCCGCAAGGGAAAATAATTGATAAAATTTGAATCAATCTTTGTCAGAATAGTAAAGATGTCACAAGAATCGTGTGACTTTTGTCAACTCCGCTATATCAGGCCTTTGCAATAATCCTGGTTCACCAATGTTACAGGTTGCTTTAAGCGTTGGCCGTCAGTTAACTCAATTAACAGCACTGACAGACCTTTTGAAGGCAGGGCGACGATTAAACTTGTGAAGGAGGATTAATGGGTCTCTGGGTGGTTGTGTTTTTTGTTCCAGCCTCCTGGAGATCGAACATCTTTGCCTTCAAAGTATTAACCTCCTTTGTGAGGGCAGATCTCTCCCTGTTAAAGTCCTTCAGGGCAATCAGGTACCAGACTATGTCGATCCCAACCAGAATAACCCCGAGGAAGGTGATCCATTTAAAAGAAGGTATCCAACTAATCATACTCATGAGAAGGTTTGCATTATTTTCCAGCACAAGGGTAAAAATAAATGCTCCAATGTGGAAGAGTGCAAAGATCAGGTAAAAAATGATTTTATTTTTTTTCATGCCGAAACTTTTTGACGTGGATACCGAGGTTTAGTTCTTAAAGGTAATTTAAAATTAAAAAGACTCAAAATATCGTTCCTTTCTGAATTTCATTCAGCTTTTTGTACAGACCGCTATTGCTTATTAAATCACGATGACTCCCCCTTTCCAGAATCCGGCCCTCCTGGACAACAATAATCTCATCAGCATGCTGAATGGTACTCAACCGGTGCGCTATGACAATGGAAGTACGGTTTTGCATCAGCTTATTCAAGGCATCCTGTACCAGCTTTTCTGACTCAGAATCAAGTGCGGAGGTAGCTTCATCTAAAATCAGAATTGGGGGGTTTTTAAGCACCGCCCTGGCAATGCTGATCCGTTGACGTTGCCCGCCTGATAACTTTGCCCCGCGCTCACCAATGGAAGTTTGATATCCATCCTCTGTCTGCATAATAAAATCATGGGCGTTGGCAACCTTGGCCGCCTTGATAACATCCTCCTCCAGAGAGGTTTCCATACCAAAGGCAATGTTATTAAAGATGGTGTCATTGAACAGAATTGATTCCTGTGTTACCACCCCCATGACCCTTCGCAACGATTCAAGCTCATAATCGGTTATAGGAATTCCATCCAGCTTAACAACGCCATTGGATGGATCATAGAAACGAGGAACAAGATCCGCCAACGTAGACTTGCCTCCTCCCGAAGGGCCCACCAGCGCAATGGTTTTTCCTTTTTCAATTTTCAGATTGATGTCCCGCAATACATGGTCCTTATCATAAGCAAAACTTACATTTTCAAATTCAATGCTATGAAAGAAATCTTTTAAAATAATCGCGTTCGGTTTATTTTTTATAGCAGGCTCAAGGTCCGTTACAGCAAAAATCCGAAGTGCCGACATGGTGCCTTTCTGAAGGGAAGTTATGCCATTCGAAAAACTTTT
>JAYSOP010000375.1:0-2129 GCA_043722905.1 Chryseolinea sp. | reverse complement strand
TATCAGCGAATTGGATTTTACGGTAATCTAAATCCGGATTGAGTGTTAAATTTTTCAGTTCTTCTTTACTGGCCCTTGAAACAGTAATGTTGATGACAGGTTTTACACCGTTTCTGGAAAACTTCAAAGAATTTCCAATGATGTTTCCGAATAATTGGGACATTTGAAGCGGGATGGCTTCCAGGGTTGGTAAATTTTCATATTTGATCGTCGCGCCCTTTTGTTCAATCAATAAGTCAAAATCAGATTGAGTACTTTTTATAACTTCGTTTAAATTAACCTCCACGAAAAGTTCATTCTCCTTTACCAGTTCAGAGTAAGTTAAAACATCTTTGATAAGTGTATGCATACGCGATGCTGAATTATCTATCTTATCCAGGAAATTTCTGGAATGGTCATCCAGTTTATCTGCCATGCTATTCTCGAGCATTTGAGAGAAAGTCCTTATTTTTCTGAGCGGTTCCTGTAAATCATGGGAGGCTATATAAGCAAATTGCGCAAGCTCTGCGTTCGACTTTTGCAAACTATTGTTAGCGTTTGCCAATTCGCTGGTCCTTTCCGAAACAACTTCTTCTATTTTTTGATGGGCAATTACTTGTGCGGTTACATCTACTGCTATTGCCAGAATACCTGTAACAGATCCGTCGGCTTCGCGGTATGGTTCGTAGACAAAATTGACGTATACAGTTTTAATGTTTCCGTTGCGCGGTAAACTAACAGAAACGCCTTGCGCCGAATAGGCTTTGCCCGTTTTATATACGCCGTTAAGAATGGCTTCGAAGCCCTGGTCTTTCGCTTCGGGAAGTCCCACGAAAATGGGCTTATCTAGAAGCGCCTCCGCGTTTTTTCCCCATAATTCAAACATCCGGTCATTGGCAAGTTCTACCACATGATCGGGACCTCGAAAGATGCACATCGCAACGGGGGCCTGCAGAATAGTATTGCGGAGACTTTGTTCATTCTCCTGAATTTTAAGCTTTGCCAGGTTGAGTTCTGTGACATCCGCAGCAGTATTCATAACGCCATAAACCATTCCAGATGAATCCACTAAAGGTGTAAAGCTGTAATTAAAATAGTAAGACTTAATCTTATTCTTTTCAACAATTTCCACACGCTGGTTCTTCGCGTGGAAAGGAATTCCTGTTAAAAATACCTTTTCAAGATTTTGAAATATGCCCTGGTTCTTCAATTCAGGCAAGATTTCAATGTAAGATTTCCCAATGATATCATGACCTTTTCCAAGCACATCCATGATAGCTTGATTGGCAAGCTCTATTCGCATATCTCCGCCCACAAAAACCCCGATTGGGAATGGCGCGCTTTCAACCACGCTCCGCACTCTCTGTTCGCTTTCCTGAAGTTTTTTCTCAGCAATTTTATGCTCTGTGATATCCACACTTGAACTGATATAACCCGCAAAAGCTCCATCAGGACGTAAGCGCACAGGTCCCTTTGCCAGCAGCCATCGATACTCTCCTTTTTTATCCAGGACTCGAAACTCCCCAGTCCAAGACTCCCTTTTTTCAAAAGCCTTGAGATAAATTTCGAGAAATCCTTCCTTGTCTTCCGGATGCAGTAAGTCCAGCCAACCGAAATTCAGTAATTCTTCCATTGATCTTCCCGTGAGATCAACCCATGCCTTATTGAAATAAGTTAAATGGCTGGTTTCATCGCTGGTGGCAATCAAAATCCCGGAACCCTCAGCCATGGTTCTGAAACGCTCTTCGCTTTCTTTCAGCGATTGCTCAGCCTCCATTCTTTGCGTGACATCGGTATTGGTACCAAACCACTGGTAAATTTTCCCCTCATTGTTGTGCACAGGTAAAACGCGGGTGAGAAATTGCCTGAATTTGCCATCCGATCCTTTCAGCGGGAATATCATGTCAAATGGCTGGCCGCTGGCAATGGAACCTTGCCACTGAGTCAGCACTTTTGGTAGTTCTTTTGGATCATGTACTGACTGCCAACCCCAACCCTCCATCTCCTTGGGAGAGGTTCCCGTATATTCATACCATTTCTTATTATACCAATATATCCAGCCATCGGCATTTGCCATCCAGGCGAGGTTTGGAATATTGTCAGCCATCGTCCTGAAACGTTGCTCGCTTACCTCAATGGCCTTTCTGGTT
>JAYSOP010000374.1:0-8766 GCA_043722905.1 Chryseolinea sp. | reverse complement strand
CAACGGTAGATTTAGATCCTGAAACAAATGATATCCAGCAATCAGTGTCAACTGAGCAAGGGCTCTACACAGTAGACAATTCCGGCCTGCTTACGTTTTCACCCGCGAAGAATTTCTTCGGCAAAACGTCGATTAAATACACCGTTAATAGCAAGGGAGAGGAGACCTCAGATAAGGCCACTATTAGCCTTACCGTTACAAATGTAAACGATCCTCCCCAAATTGTAGGTCTGAAACAAGGCGAACTTAAGGCCACTGCTGGAAAACCACTGACCTTAAGCCTCGACAACTTTATAGTTGCTGATCCCGATGGCGAGTTTCCCGGTGACTTTACGCTGGATGTTTTAGAGGGTAACAATTATTCAGTTACCGATAACACAGTTACGCCGGATGAGCAATTTTCGGGTGCGCTTCCTGTAAAAGTAATTATCCGTGACCTTTCAGCGGCGGCCAGTGAACCGTTTAACGTTGATCTTTTAGTCGCCAAAGCAAATACCCAACCCGTTATTACCGGACAAACACCTGACCCCTTATCCACCCCGGAGGATCAGCCCATAACCATCACGTTATCCGATTTAGTGGTAACGGACGCTGAAGACGACTATCCCGATGATTTCACCCTGAACGTTTCAAGTGAAGCCGGTGAAAATTACTCCGTATCCGGAGCCACAATTACTCCGGCGCCTGAATTTAATGGAACCCTTAATGTACCAGTGTCCGTAAACGACGGAGAATCTGAAAGCGAAATTTTTTCAGTCGAGATTTTTGTTTCGGCTGTTAATGACCCCCCGGTGATAAATGAATATACAGCGTTAAGTACGAACGAAGACACGCCATTGACAATTGTGCTGGACAATATCACCAGGGTTACCGATCCGGATAACGCTTATCCCTCAGGATTTTCATTGCGTGTTCAGCCGGGCACGAATTACACAGTGTCTGACAATGTAATTACCCCTGGGCCCAATTTTTCAGGACAGCTTATAGTTCCCGTAATTGTCAGTGATGGAACCGATGACAGTGCACCTTTTAATTTGATGGTATCGGTTAATGAAGTAAATGACCCTCCGACTATTACCCGACAGGAGGATTTAACTACACGGGAAGGTCAGGGTATTGCGCTGCAACTTTCAAATTTTACTGTGTCTGACACCGATGATTCTTATCCCACGGGCTTTACCCTATTTATTCAGAGTGGTGCTTACTACAGTGTTTCGGAGAATATCATCACCCCTAACCCTGGCTATAATGGCTATATGACAGTCCCGGTTTATGTAAGTGATGGGTCTGCCGACAGTGACGTTTTTAATTCGGTGATTACGGTCATGGCGAGCAACGATGCTCCTGTGATCACGGGGCAGAGAGCCGTCACTGTATTAGAAGACAAAGGCATTGCACTATCGCCTCAGGATCTTACCTTGGAAGACCCCGACAACACTTACCCGGATGATTTTACTTTGATTGTGGAGGCGGGGACCAATTATTCTTTTACCGGAACAACCGTTACCCCTGCGGTAAATTTTACGGGTACCCTTACGGTGAATGTATTGGTAAATGACGGCCTAAGCAACAGCAATACTTTTCCGCTTCAGGTCACGGTTACTCCAGTAAATGACGCGCCGGAGATAACTGGCCAGCTATCGGTAACAACTTCAGAAGATGTAGGGCGAATCGTTGCCCTCGCAGATCTGATTGTTTCAGACCTTGACAACTCTTATCCTACTGATTTTACCCTGCTTCCACCGCCCCCTGGTGAGAATTACACGGTATCCGGGAACACGATCATGCCGGTGCTTAATTATTCCGGATCCCTTACCATCCCTGTACAGGTCAACGATGGCGAACTCAACAGCAATATTTTCAACCTCGTCATCCAGGTTATCCCTGTCAATGATCCTCCGGTGATACAAGGGCAGACCCCGATCAGCATTGATGAGGATACGCCTGTGACTATCCAGCTTTCAAACCTTACCGTGATGGATCCGGATAATATTTATCCGAACGGTTTTACATTGGCCGTTGGACCAGGTTCCAATTACACTGTATCAGGATCGACCGTAACCCCCGTGTTAAATTTTACGGGCACCCTGAATGTCACCATCACGGTAAGTGATGGTACCAATAGCAGTGCTTCGTTTAACTTTCAGATCCTGGTTGGAAATTCGAATGATCCACCGGTGATAACAGGTCAGCTAGCGCTGAGCACAGACGAGGAAAAACCGATCACCCTGGAGTTATCCCATTTAACGGTTACGGATCCTGACAATCCGTATCCCGCAGGCTTTTCCCTTGAGGTTTCTCCTGGTGTTAACTATATTGTTTCTGGAAGAACCATTACCCCCGCCGTGAATTTTGCAGGTGTTCTCACCATACCCATGCGCGTCAATGATGGAGTCAATTACAGTGGGACTTTTAATTTCCAACTACAGGTCAATCAGATTAATGACCCTCCTGCTTTTTCGGCTATTGCGAATCAGCAGATTTCAGAGAACTCGACGGCAAAATCACTCACCATTACCGGGATTTCGAAAGGTCCATTTGAAGAAAGCCAGCAACTTACTTTTGTCGCAACTTCCAGCAATACCAATATTATTGATAACCCCACTATTCAGTATGACGGTGTTGGATCGACAGCTTTGCTGTCATACGGAGTAAAACCAAATATCTCAGGTGTCGTTACCATCACAATTGTGGCAATTGACAATGGGTCAAATGTGGCACCTCATCAAAATTCATATTCCGCCAGTTTTCAGATTGAAGTACTGGAGATCAATAGTCAACCTACCATTGATCCTATCAATAATATTACCCTGCTCGAAGATGCAGAACAACAGAATATTGCGTTAACCGGAATTACCGCAGGTCCGGGTGAGACCCAGCCCATTGCCGTGGTGGTATCTTCAAACAAACCAGAATTATTTGATTTGCTGACGGTTGTCTATGTAAGTCCACAAACAACGGGCACGTTGCAGTTCAAGCCAAAAGCAAATGTTTTTGGAACCGCGCAGATATCAGTCACGGTTACTGACAATGGGTCAGGGATCAGTCCAAATGTAAATACGGTGATAAAGACATTTACGGTGGTTATACAACTTGTAAATGACTCACCAGTTTTTACCTCAACACCTGTTACCATTGGTGTTATCGATGAATTATATCAATATGATGTGCAGGTGATTGACCCGGACAATGAGGCCACGATCATCAGCGCAATCAGTAAACCCGACTGGGCCACCCTTGCGCCAATAAGCAACGGACGGGCAAGGCTCACCGGAACGCCACCGGCGTCAGCGTTAGGAAACGTGGCGGTTCAATTGCAGGCAAAAGATGCAAGCGCAACTGTGACGCAAACTTTCACCATCTATGTAAATGTTAGACCCACCCTATCTCCGTTAAGTGTGACTACGGATGAGGATACCCCCAAAAATCTACCATCAGACTTCTTTGCGAGTGGTTATGTAGATTTAAATCAAAATCCGCTCGCCGGAATTCAGATAACCTCTTTGCCTGCTTTTGGAAAACTTTTGCTTTCCAATGTGGCCGTGAAGGCAGGGGATACTATTGCAGCTGGCTCATTACAAATGTTGATTTATCAGCCAGCCCAAAATTATTTCGGACCCGATATTTTTCAATGGAAGGCTTCGGATGGTTATCACCTGAGCCTGACCTCAGGGCAGGTGACTATTACGGTTCTTTCTGTTAACGATCCACCGGTCGTGATCATGGACAATGACACACTTCGTTATGAAGTAAATGGTGAACCCGCTATTCTCGCTGCATTAATTGATATTCAGGATCCGGATGATGACAGTCTTACCACTGCTCAAATTGGATTCGCCAGAAACTACCGTTTGGAATTCGATGTGCTCCGTTTTCAAAATACGCCAAATATCAAAGGTGAATTTTCGTTTCAATCCGGAATACTCACACTAACCGGTAAGGCACCCGTTGCAGAATATGCGCAGGCTTTGCGGTTGATTCAATACGTTCATCTTAACACCCTTGATCCGATACTGGAACCCAAACCTGTTTTTTTCAACTTAAACGACGGTGAAGATGAGAGTCTTACACAGGACAAACTTATCCTGCTGCAGTATACCTTTATTGAATTTAATATACCCTCAGGATTTACACCAAATGGTGATCAGGCCAATGATACATGGATCATAGACCGGCCAGGCGGGCTCGAGGGCCTTGACGATGCCGTCATTAGTGTCTATAATAAACAAGGTGTGCTTGTATTCAGGGCCGAGGGTTTCGATAAACCCTGGGATGGAACGATGAATGGTGAAAGGCTGCCCGCGGACACTTACTTCTTTACCATTGACCTTCAGTTGCGCAATAATAAAACCTATAAAGGGATCGTAACCATATTACGTTGACTATGAAAAAGTATATTTATATTCCTTTGCTATGTTTGATATCTACCACGCTTTTGGCGCAATATGTGCCGAATAATGCGCAAACATTTCAGTTCATGCCTGTGTTTAACCCTGCTTTTACGGGAGTTGAAAATTATGAGGACCTCAAGATGAGCTACCGGTATCAATGGAGTGGCTTCGGGGATTATTCACCAAAGTTCATTAATATTTCGTACAACAAAAGGCTGATCGAACCCCTTGACCTGAGTTATAATTCCATCCGTTTAAGTGAACCCACCGCTACCGGATCCGACAAGTTGCCCCGCTCCAAAAGAATGATTCATGGCATCGGCGGAAATATTTTTCATTCTAAAGTGGGGGTATTAAAATCAGTGGGAGCAAGTGCCAATTACGCTATTAATTATCCGCTGACAAGTAAGACAAGGTTTGCCATCGGGATGACTGCGTTAATTGAAAATCGCAAACTGGATGTGAGTGAGGTTTCCGTACGGGATCCGGATCAATTTTATAATCACCTGCTGAATAGCTCCACCTCACAAACCGATCTCAACCTCCGTGCGGGGATTGTTGTATATGCTCAAAATTATTATGTAGGATTATCATATTTCCCTGTTTTGTACACGGCCCTTAAGTCGTCTGAGCTGGCTATGACGCAACCGTTTTACAGGGGTTCCCTTCAGGCAGGAGTCGCTTTACCCCTCAATCCGGATTTTATAGTTAAACCCAGCATTATGGCATTGATACAAATGGACAATGCAGTAGTGATGGATTTTAGCGTGAAGGGCTTTTTCAAAGAGAATATCTGGTTTGGAATTACTTACCGCGATATTAAAAGCGGTGTCGCCATTGTTGGATTCAACCTCAATGAAAAAATTTCTGCGGCATATTCATATGAGATGTCGTTGGGAGAATTTAAACAATTCAATGATGGTAGTCACGAGCTTGTCCTCGCCTTCCGGTTTAATAATTTCAGGAAATTCAATCAATATACATGGTAATGAAAACGTACATTTTTGTATTTCTTTTAAACCTGCCGATTTTTGCAGAAGCGCAACTTCTTGAATTTCATTCCGTGACCAGGTTACCCTCGTCAGTGAACAGTGCTGGTGAAGAAAGTTTTCCGTTGCTCTCACCCAATGGAAAAGAACTTTTTTTTACGCGAGCCCTTTATGATGGGAACATCGGCGGAAAATTTTCAGGCCATGATATCTGGTATAGCGAACACGCCGGGAAGGACTGGAAACTTTCCAGCAACGCATTCGTCCACATGAACGATGAAGGCCAGAATGCTATTGTTGGCATTAGCCGCGATGGGGCAACCCGGTATTTTATCAGCGCTTCGCCAAAAGAGAAGATGAACGGTGTCTACTTCACCAGACGGATCAATAATTACTGGACACGTCCTGAATTTGTTCCGATACCGGGGATCAGCAACCAGGATTTTCTGGGGGTATTTGTATCTCCTGATTTTGATGTTATTCTTTTCTCAATGAAAGCTGCAGACAGCCGTGGGGATGAAGATCTTTATTTCAGTGTGAAATCATCAGGTCAGTGGGCAGTCCCTAAAAATATGGGTGCGACCATTAATACGACGGGTTTTGAAATTTCTCCCTTCCTTTCTTCAGATAAGAAGAGATTGTTTTTTGCCAGCAATGGCAGGGGTGGAGAAGGGGATTCTGATATTTTTTACAGCGACCGTCTTTACAACTCATGGGAAACATGGTCAGTGCCGGTAAACCTGGGTAAAACAGTTAACTCAAAAAAGTTTGACGCTTATTTTTCAATCTATGGGGATTCCATCGCTTTCTTTTCCAGTAATCGCGAGGGCAAATTCTCAGACATTTTCAAGGTTAATGTGGCCCCTGGTAAGACTGTGCTGGCGCAAGGTCAGCGTTACCTTACCCAGGAAGAATGGAGCAGGCAGATCGGTGCCAATGTTTCGGATGAGATTTTGTTTCCAATGCAAAATGGTTCGTTGAATGCATCCCAAAAGGAATTGTTGTTTTATATCGCTAATAAAGTTCAACTTCAAAAAGAAGTTTTATTTCACCTTGTAGTAAAAGAGGAGGAAAATCCCAAGTTTACCACCTCCAGGCTAGAGGCCATTTCCCAGCACCTTATCCAGTCGGGAATTGACAGCGAAAGAATCATTGTTACGCAAGTACAGTCCGTTACGCCATCTGAGAAAGGCGTGGTGGAAATACGTTTGATTAAATACTAGCAGTCAAAATGGTCAGTGGTCAGTGGTCAGTGGTCAATGGTCAATGGTCAAAGGTCAATGGTCAATGGTCAATGGTCAATGGTCAATGGTCAATGGTCAATGAGGCGGGATCATTAGTATTAATATACGGAAAAGAAAGTTTGAATACAGGTCAATCTGCGGGTGTAAACTACACCATTCTTACATGCACTACACGCATTTGGTGATCTAACTCCGGAAAGGTTTGTAGAATGATGTATTGGCGAGTTCGAGCATCTCTTTGTCGCCGGAAGAGTCTCCATAGGCAATAATTTCATTATAATCTGACAACTTAAAATGCTCCTGAATGCGGCAAACTTTTTCATCGCCGTAACAGTTCCGACCGCTTAACTTTCCGGTTATTGCCCCCTCTGCCACTTCGAGTTTTGTGGCAAGACAAATTAACCCTGAGTCGTCACACCATGGTTTTACCCAGTTCTCCGCGGAGGCTGAGACCACTGCGATGGTGACATTTTGCTTC
Organism: Chryseolinea sp.; assembly: GCA_043722905.1. Classification (GTDB taxonomy): domain Bacteria; phylum Bacteroidota; class Bacteroidia; order Cytophagales; family Cyclobacteriaceae; genus Chryseosolibacter. The sequence goes on along the minus strand of JAYSOP010000374.1, from coordinate 1,664 downwards.
CGGTAGTCTTCAATGGCCTGTAGGGCCTGCGGCCTGATTAAACCAGGGAGGGCCTTGTCGGTAAATTCCCTGCACATGGAGTTGAATTCCGAAATTTTTTCGCCTTTAAAATAATAGGTTAAAAAATTTTGTTTTGCCTTCCAGTTAGGAATGAGTTTGCCAACGTAAAGTGCCAACATCGGGGCCATCATTAATAGGCCACTCAGGTATCGATAACGCCCCCGGTAATATAAAATGAATTCAATAAAAGTATCCTTCGTGGTAATGGTCCCGTCAAAATCGAAGAGCACCAGTTTTGATGTGTTCGTTTTCTGTCGGGTTAACGTGTTGCCGTGTGCGGTCTTTGTACTCAATTTCATTAATTTTCAATACCCTGAAAACCTTTTGCTGACTTAAGGTCCAACTCACAAATTTCCTGCTTAGTTCTATTTCTAATCAAGTGCACCTTGATAACCTATTTTCTTTTCTAACGGAGCAGATAGACAACGGTTGATCTTCACCAAAGCGGTGTCATCCAAACTACTGTTCACCACGCTCACCCATTACTTACTTCATCAGAGCATTCTATGGGCATGGTCTGCTTTCAGCTTACTACTTATCGCTTACTGCTTAAAGCTTAAAGAGCGTAAATGATCACATAGAAACTCAAGATCCATCCGGCAATGGTAATGAGTATAAATTTGTCTTTAACAAATATTTTCGTTGGAGACCCGGACTTATTTTCTACAAAAATAATCTGGAGGTACCGCATAACACCAGCGATCACAAAAATGGTTGTAACAAACAAGTAATCACTGTTGAAACGTTCGGTAACTTCCGGTGAAACCGTATACATGATATAGGCCACAATCACTACTGCCGAGAGCAAGGTAATGCAGGAATTAATAAAATCAAGGTTATAGGCTTGGGTAGACTTTCGGATCGAAAACCCGTTTTGGGCATGGATGAGTATATCATCCCTTCTTTTGGCGATGATCAGGAAAAGTGCCAGCAGAAGTATCATGATGGATAACCAATGTGTTATGGGTAAATCTGCAATAACGCCCCCACCATAAATGCGCAATAAAAATCCCAGAGAAACGATAAACAGATCCAGGATAGGAATATTCTTAAGTCCGAAAGAATATCCAAGATTCATTACAAAATAACTCAAAAGAATATAAAAGAAGACCATTTCCAACGAGGCGGCTAACAGGAGGCCTGCAGAGACAAGGGTAATGATCAGTATCCAGGCTGTTACGGTTCCCACCTCGCCGGAGGCAAGGGGCCTCAGTTTCTTGGTAGGGTGGAGGCGATCAACCACACGGTCGCGGTAATCATTAATAACATAGACACCGGAAGCTACCAGGCTAAAGGCAAAAGCGCCCGCGAGCACCACCAGGAGTTCATCCATTTTAAATAAATGTCCGGCAAAAAAAGACGGGATGAAGAGAAAGAGATTTTTTACCCAATGTCCCACACGAATGAGCTGGATAATGGATTTCATATAAGTGATTTGATTTTTAACAAAATCCTGGAGCGTCCAGGATGTAGCAACGGTGTTTTCGCCATGTTCGGCTGTTGTACTTGTTGTTGAAGAAGTCCTTGTCGATTCCATAACGTTCTTACCAGATGTTTTCTAAATCTTTTCCCGTGTATAAATGATCGCGTATAATAAATAATGA
>JAYSOP010000373.1:0-12401 GCA_043722905.1 Chryseolinea sp. | reverse complement strand
ACGCATCGCAACCCTCATCACATTTGACAATAAATCCATAATTAAAACGCCGAAGTTCCTATAAAGTATACAATTTGCCTAAAAAATACCGTTAATACTCAGCATTCAGCGGCCAAAAGCCGGCGAAAATGAAAATCGCGTAATGCGAGGAAATAACGTTTAACTATTTTATTAATTTTAGAAATTACCCCTTAATTTTCCTTGATTGCAGACTTTAATTACTCAGTGAATGCGCATACTTAACAAAAGTCCAAGGTCTACGGTTTCTATTTCACAGTTGCGGCATTGTTATTGGCAAATGGGGTTTAGAAACGCACCTACGGTCTATTTCCTGATGGTATTCATTTTCATCCTGGCGCAACCGGTATCGGCTCAGGATCCTCAATTTTCGCAGTTTTACGCCGCCCCGCTATATTTGAACCCTGCGTTGGCAGGATCGACCAACCAGGCGCGGGCTGGCATTAATTATCGCAATCAGTGGCCGGCCATCGACGCAAATTTCACTACCATGTCTTTTTTTGCCGATTATTTCATTGAAGACAAAAACAGTGGTGTTGGATTTCTGCTGACACGCGATAGGGAAGGGCTCGCGGGCCTTCGCTCTCTGAGCATCGCGCTCCAGTATTCGTACGAGATTCAACTCACGGAACATCTCGGCTTCCGTCCGGGATTTCAGGCTGGGATGTTCAACCGAGATGTCAACTTTGACCGATTGACCTTCGGAGACCAGTTCAATCCATCAACAGGTGAATTTATTGATCAGCCCAGCGCGGAAAGTTTTAGCACTAATTTCAGCAAAACGTTCTTTGACCTTTCCGCGGGGGGCGTTTTGTTCACCCGGTCTGCCTGGCTTGGTGTAGCAGCGAATCATTTAAACAAACCCAACCAATCTATTATTGATGAACGCAGTCAGTTGCCCATAAAACTTTCGTTTCATGGCGGATTTAAATTTTTCATGAAGCCTGGTGTGGTGGGCAGTGGGGTGTATGCCCGGGAAGCGGAGCGCAGCATCGCGCCTGCATTGCAATACCGTCATCAGGGTGATTTCGATCAGATGGATCTGGGATTGTATTTCACCTTCGAACCCCTTGTACTCGGGACGTGGTACCGGGGCGTGCCCTTTAAAAACATTGATGGTTTCGTGAACAATGAATCAATCGTACTTCTGCTGGGCTTCACTCAGATTGGGGCGAAAGATGCGATCAATATTGGTTATAGTTTCGATTATACGATCTCCAAACTGGGCCCCGGAAGTGGAGGCGCCCATGAGTTCAGTTTGGTTTACACCTGGCCCATGCGCAATCCCCGGAAACCCCCTAAGGACAAGTTGATTATACCCTGTCCTGATTTCTAGTAGCCTTTTGGAATTTATAATTCCGAGCCGTTTCCAAGGGTAGTTGTCAGCAGTTCAACTTTTTTAACCCACGCAATCCGCGGACACACCGCAGGATAAATTCACATTCCCCTGCTATGATTTTTTTTAACCTTTGGTTGTTTCCAATACCGTCCACGGTTTATTCCTGGTGTGCGATGTAAGATTTCACATGAGATTGGATTGGAATTAAGCCCAATTTTGAGTAACTTATTAAAGGTATCCACGCAAAAACCCATCGCGTATTTCGCGGGCCAACATTTGCTTTCGCAAGGCACATTACACCACAAAGATTCTTCCCACTTTCGGCGCCGCACTCAGTAAATCAGCGTCACACCCTGCGTTTTGCCGTTTATCGATCTGACCCGCATTTGCCTGCTGAACTTTTTTTTACGATTCTTCGTAAAAAGGTTAGCGTTTTTAAGAAATTATCGTTTAATTTTGCATAAGTGTTAACAAAAACAACTTAAATGGATTTTCTCTAACGTTCATTAAACTGTTATTACGAAATTGAAAACATCGTTCACCTTATTTAGTGCAGCCGTTGCTGCCTACCATCCGTTTAGAACTTTCCAGTTCTTCTCTAACGCCTGTTTGGTGACCAGGCGACCTCGACCCGCACGGTGTGCACGCATTTAATCCGTACAACATTTCGTTGACAAACAACATCATGTCCGGGACGTGAGGTTGACTATGCTGATGCATAATTGGGTTCGATTTTAATCACATTTTTTTTAAGAAGACATTGGAAAAAAACAATATCATCGTCAGAGTGGCAACATCTGATGACATACATTATGCTGAAACCATTACCACTGAGATGGAGGAATCAGCCAAAGCACGCGGCACCGGAATTGCCAAGCGCTCTCCTGACTACATCAAACTAAAGATGCAGGAAGGCAAAGCGGTTATTGCCCACACAACGGAAGGCATCTGGGTAGGATTTTGTTACATCGAAGCCTGGCAGCACGATAAATACGTAGCCAATTCAGGTCTTATTGTAGCACCCCCATTTCGCAAAACCGGAGTCGCTACTGACATCAAAGGGAAAGTATTTGAACTTTCCAGGGAGCGATACCCGCATGCTAAAATATTTGGTCTCACTACCGGTTTGGCAGTAATGAAGATTAACTCAGACCTTGGGTATGAGCCGGTAACCTATTCAGAACTTACCAATGATGAGGAATTCTGGAAGGGTTGCAGAAGTTGCGTGAACTACGACATACTCATGGCAAAAGAGCGGAAGAACTGCCTTTGTACGGCGATGCTTTTTGACCCCGTAGAAGCAGCTGTAAAATTAAATATGCCTTTGCCTCCCGTAAAAGTCGCGGAAACGGTGGTCACACCTGCAGGCGAATTGATCGTAAATCATCCTGAACATCACCACCACCATCGGGTTTTCAAGGGCAACCTGCGGTTGTTCGAACGTTGGATGCGTTTCAAGCAGTTTGTGATGTTAAAATCCTTTCGTAAAAAAGATGATGGCGCCGTAGATCCATCGGAGAAAAAGCGGTCTATCCTGAGTTTATTTTTCTGGTAAGTAAGAAGCGGAAAGCATAACGCACAAAGCAGAAAGCCTTACCATCAGGCTTTCTGAGTGCGTCTTTTTGCTTTGCGCGTTAACATTTTAGCTTTGCAGGCATGAGTAAGAAAAAAGTAGTGTTGGCTTTCAGTGGAGGTTTGGATACCTCTTACTGCGTAAAATACCTGAGTGAAGAAAAAGGTTACGAGGTACATACCATTACCGTAAATACCGGCGGTTTTGATGAAGCGGAAATACAGGCGATTGAAACACGGGCTAGGAATCTCGGGGTTGTATCGCATAAAACTGTGGATGAAACCCGGAATTATTACGATACAGTAATCCGTTTTTTAATCTATGGGAATGTACTGAAGAATAACACCTATCCCTTAAGCGTAAGTGCCGAACGTATGTCGCAGGCACTGGCTACCGCGAACTATGCGAAGGAAATAAAAGCGGATGCCGTTGCCAATGGCAGCACGGGTGCCGGAAACGATCAGGTTCGTTTTGATATGATCCTGAACATCCTGGTTCCAGGAATTGAAATCATTACCCCCATCCGGGATTTGAAGTTGTCAAGGGAAGATGAAATCAGTTTCCTGAAAGCAAAGGGCGTGAAGATGAATTTTGATAAAGCCATGTACTCTATAAATAAGGGTTTGTGGGGAACTTCCGTCGGAGGAAAAGAAACCCTGAAATCTTTGGGTATGCTGCCGGAAGAAGCGTGGCCTACACAGGTCACCAAATCCGGTACCGAAACGATTAAGCTTTCTTTTGAGAAGGGCGAACTCACAAAAGTGAACGGGAAAGCATTTTCTCACCCGACCGAGGCCATTCAGTTTATTCAATCTGTGGCCGGTCCTTACGGGATCGGAAGAGATATTCATGTCGGGGATACCATTATTGGGATAAAAGGCAGGGTAGGATTCGAGGCGGCAGCGCCCATGGTGGTGTTGAAAGCCCATCATGCGCTGGAGAAACACGTGCTCACGAAATGGCAATTGAGTTGGAAGGATCAGTTGGCCCAGTTCTATGGTAACTGGTTGCATGAAGGTCAATACCTGGACCCTGTCATGCGGGATATTGAAGCTTTCCTCTCCAACAGTCAGGAGCAGGTGACCGGCGATGCGCATCTACAACTCTTTCCCTACCGGTTTCAAGTGACGGGAATTGAATCGCCTTTCGATCTGATGTCCTCAAAGTTTGGAAAATATGGCGAGATGAATGTCGGGTGGAGTGGTGATGATGTCAAGGGATTTTCAAAAATATTTGGCAACCAGACCATGATCTATCACCAGGTGAAAAAGAGCAATAAGCAGTAAGCAGAAAGCTTAAAGCTTAAAACAATCACACCTTGGGGGGTGAGGCTGGGCCATAACCAAATCCGTTCTAGGTTACAAGTGGTGCAGTAAAGGAAATAAAATTTAATGTTCACAATTTACTCATGATAAAAGCAGGTATTATTGGAGGTGCAGGTTTTACCGGCGGCGAAACGATTCGTTTGTTGATAAACCACCCCCAGGTTGATTTGACCTTTGTTCACAGCAGAAACCATGCAGGAAATCCTTTGCACTCCGTTCATGCTGACCTGATCGGGGAAACTTCTATAGCATTTTCAGATTCCTTTGCCCAAAAAGTGGACGTTGTATTTCTCTGTCTTGGTCATGGTGAGAGTAAAAAATTTCTGGAAGAAAATCCTTTTGATGCCACCACTAAAATTATTGACCTCAGCCAGGACTTCAGATTGGGTGAATCATTACCCGCCAGGAATTTCGTTTATGGGCTCCCCGAATTGTATCGCGACCAGATCAAGAAAGCCAATAACATAGCCAACCCTGGTTGTTTCGCAACCACCTTAGAACTGGGCTTACTGCCCCTGGCAAAAATGGGAATTTTGCAGGAAGTTTACAGCACAGGTATTACAGGGGCCACGGGAGCGGGACAAAAACTTCAGGACACGACCCATTTTACCTGGCGGGCAAATAACATTTCGGCTTACAAAACGCTTACCCATCAGCATCTGAGAGAAATTAATTTCCACCTCAAAACCCATCAGCCTCAATTTCAAGGACCGGTCAACTTCGTTCCCTGGCGCGGGGATTTCACCCGCGGAATTTTTGTCACCTCCGTCACAGCGTGTGACTTGCCATTGGATCAGGTGAAAGAAGTTTATCACGACTACTACAAAGACCACGCTTTTACTTTTGTTTCAGATAGCGCCATTGATCTGAAACAGGTTGTCAATACCAACAAATGCATCATAGGGCTAGAGAAAGAAGGTGACAAACTCGCCATCCATTCAGCCTTGGACAATTTATTGAAGGGAGCCTCTGGCCAGGCTATTCAGAACATGAATTTGATGTTTGGGCTGGATGAGAGGGTAGGCTTGAAATTGAAAAGCACGGTGTTTTAAGCTGAAAGCTTTAAGCGATAAGCAATAAGCAGTATGTAGTATAAAAAAGATTGTATAACCCTCTCAAACCAAATGTTCTTATGAAAAATTATAAAGATTTAATTGTTTGGCAAAAAGCGCATGCTCTTGTGCTTTTCATCTATAGACACACCACCGATTTTCCTAAACCGGAACAGTATAACTTGACCAGTCAGTTGAGAAGAGCGGCCACTTCGATACCCACTAATTTAGCAGAAGGTTGTGGCAAATTCCCCCAGCTGGATTTCGCAAATTTTCTCCAGATTGCATTAGGCTCCGCCAATGAAGTTGAATACCTGGCACTCCTTTCAAATGAATTAGGCTATCTAAAAAATGATCATTACAAAAATTTAGATTTTCAGGTTAATGAAGTTAGGGCCATGCTGATTGGCTTGATAACCAAAGTCCGTAAAGACCTAAAAATTAAAGTGTAGAATTTTAGCTTACTACTTATTGCTTATTGCTTACCGCTTTTATGCTCCTCTTCGATGTTTATCCGCTCTTCAATATCAATCCTGCCAGGGCCATGGGCTCCTGGCTTTGGGATGATCAGGGAAAAAAATATCTCGATCTGTATGGTGGTCATGCTGTTATTTCTATCGGCCACTCGCATCCTCATTATGTAAAACGACTTACCGACCAACTTCATAAAATCGCTTTTTACTCGAACAGCGTTCAGAACAATCTGCAAACCGCGTTTGCGGAAAAACTGGGTCACGTTTCCGGGTATCCCGATTATAATCTTTTCCTCTGCAACTCCGGAGCAGAGGCAAATGAAAATGCATTAAAACTGGCGTCGTTCGTTACAGGACGAAAAAAAGTGATCGCCTTTAAAAAATCATTTCACGGCAGAACCTCCGGGGCAGTGGCTGCGACGGATAATCCAAAAATTGTTTCACCCTTTAATGCTGGCCACGACATTGTTTTTGTTCCGTTAAATGACCGGGCAGCATTTGATGCCGCTTTGGGAACGGATGTTGCCGCGGTAATTATCGAAGGGATACAAGGGGTGGGTGGGATTCAACTTCCGGAAGATTCTTTTCTGCAGCACCTTCAAAAAAAATGTACGGCAAACGGTTCACTATTGATCCTGGATGAAATACAATCCGGCTACGGACGGACCGGAAAATTCTTTGCCCATCAATATGCAGGCATCAAACCAAATTTGATTACCACGGCCAAAGGTATGGGAAATGGTTTTCCGATAGGAGGCCTGTTGATCCATCCAGATATCAAGCCCTGGCATGGTATGTTGGGAACTACGTTCGGTGGCAACTACCTTGCGTCTGTTGCTGGTTTGGCCGTTTTGGAAGTTATTGAAAATGAAAAACTTATTAACAATGCGGCCGTGATCGGTGAACACTGGCAGCGCGCCTTAAAGCTTTTACCAAAAATTACGGCTTTGCGCGGACGGGGTCTTATGGTTGGCATAGATTTGCCGGACGATTTAAAACACGTGCGGAATAATCTGCTGCATAAACATCATATCTTTACAGGTGAGGCGAAGCCCAATACCATTCGCTTGCTTCCTTCACTGGCTGTCACTCAGGAGGAGGCCGATATATTTTTAAACGCATTGAATCAGGAATTAGAATGAAGAATTTTATTTCAGTACACGATGTAGCCGATATTCATACACTGATAAACAAAGCCCTCGCTTATAAGTCGGATCCCTTCAAGGACCGGACTCTGGGCGCGCACAAACGAATCGGATTACTGTTTCTGAATCCCAGCATGCGAACGCGGTTGAGTACTCAGATCGCAGCCTCAAATCTGGGAATGGAGGCGGTGGTTTTTAATGTCACGCAGGAGGGATGGTCTCTCGAATTTGAGGACGAGGCAATCATGAGTGGCAACACAGTGGAACACGTAAAAGATGCGGCCCCCATTATGGGAAATTATTTTGATCTACTCGGTATCCGCACTTTTCCAACACTGCAGAATAAGGCGGAAGATTATAGTGAGTTGTACATCAATCAGTTTATTAAATACGCGGGTGTACCAGTCCTGAGTCTGGAAAGCGCCACCCTGCATCCTTTGCAAAGCCTGACGGATATCATCACCATAAGTGAAACTTTTAAGGATAAGAAAAGGAGACCGAAAATTGTGATGACCTGGGCACCCCACGTCAAGGCGTTGCCGCAATGTGTCGCCAATAGTTTCTCCCAATGGATCAATGCCTGGGATGAGGCGGACTTTGTGATCACACATCCGGAGGATTATGAACTGGATCCTGCATTTACAAAGGGGGCTGCCATCAGTCACGACCAGGATTACGCGCTTCAAAATGCTGATTTTGTATACGTTAAAAACTGGAGTACCTATAACGACTACGGCCGGGTGTATTGTAATGACCGGGAATGGATGCTGACCAATGAAAAACTCCTGCTTACCAACCACGCGAAAGTAATGCATTGTTTGCCCGTCAGGCGAAACGTTGAACTGAGTGACGAGGTGCTGGATGGCTTTAGCAGCATTGTTACCCAGCAGGCATCTAACCGGGTTTGGGCAGCACAGGCAGTATTAAGTGAATTATTGGCTGGAAGAAATGCCTGACAACCAGTAAGCTTGATTCATTATGAATAAAATTTTCATCATCAAGATTGGTGGCAACGTCCTGGATGACGAAGAAGCACTGAAAAGATTTCTTCAGGATTTTTCTGAACTTCCTGGCCCGAAAATACTGGTGCATGGAGGCGGAAAAATCGCTTCCCGCATAGGGGATAAGCTTGGCATACCCTCCCGCTATATTGACGGAAGAAGAATAACGGATGCGGAAACGCGAGATCTGGTGACCATGGTTTATGGGGGCCTTGTGAATAAGCAGATTGTCACTGCGCTCCAGCGATTGGGTTGTAATGCGTTAGGATTAACCGGGGCGGATGGCAACGTCATTCAGGCGGTAAAGCGCCCGGTGAAGGAAATTGATTACGGTTTTGTAGGTGATATTAATCCGGAAAATGTTGACAGCAATTGGCTGCAGGACTTACTGGATAGAGAAATTGTCCCCGTATTCGCACCGCTCACCCATGCTGATGGCCATATCCTGAACACCAATGCCGATACGATTGCTTCCGTTATTGCCATTGCGCTCAGTAGTTTCGCGGAGGTCCGTCTGATCTATTGCTTTGAGAAAAAGGGCATCCTTCGTGATGTCAATGATCCGACTTCCGTAATCCATCATTTACCTGAAAATCTGTACGAAGAACTTTTGGCTAGCAAAGCGCTGATAGATGGAATTTTACCTAAGTTGGAAAACGCGTATGCGGCGATTCATGCAGGAGTAAGCGAGGTTTTGATAGGAGAAGCAGGAGATTTAACTAAAAATGTGGGAAGGGAAACAGAAGGAACATTGATTACGGCATAAGCCGCCTTCCCAGGATGTCATCATGAAATTGCAACCAGAAGAATTAGCGATTAACCTTTTAGAGCAGCTCATAGCTATTCCTTCTTTTAGTAAAGAAGAAGACAAAACTGCGCTCGTACTACAAGGTTTTTTTAAGCAGTTTGATATTGTTACCGAAAGAAAAGGAAACAATGTATGGGTCCGCAGTAAACATTTTAAGGGCGATCTGCCTACCATCCTGCTAAATTCTCACCACGATACCGTTCGTCCCAACAGTGCTTATACGCGTGATCCTTTCGCCTCTGAGATATCCGAAGGTAAATTGTTTGGACTGGGGAGCAATGATGCCGGAGCACCTCTGGTCTGCCTGATACTTACTTTTCTTCATTTTTATGAACAACAGGATTTGACCTACAATCTTGTGTTAGCTGCCACCGCCGAAGAAGAAATTTCAGGTAGTGAAGGCATTGAAAGCATTTGGGATTTGCTTCCTCCGATTGATTTTGCGATCGTGGGAGAACCTACCCTTTGCCAGATGGCCGTTGCTGAAAAAGGATTGATGGTACTCGATTGTACGGTCCATGGAAAAGCAGGCCATGCCGCCCGCGAAGAGGGGATTAATGCAATTTACGAGGCCATGAAGGATATTGAATGGCTCAAGACTTACAAATTCCCGAAGGTTTCCCCCACGCTGGGAGAAATTAAAATGACTACTACAGTGATCAATGCAGGAAAACAACACAATGTTGTTCCCGCGGAATGCAAGTATACCGTAGACGTTCGGGTAAATGATCAGTATACTTTGGAGGAGGTGTTGGAGACCATTCAAAAAAATTTGAAAAGCTCGGTCACCCCCCGCTCCTTGCGGATGCGGTCATCAGGGATACCCCTGGATCATCCACTGGTAAAAGCGGCCCGGAAAATAAATATCCCTTTGTACGGTTCACCCACCACTTCTGATCAGGCTTTAATACCGGTTCCCTCCGTTAAGATAGGGCCCGGTGACTCTGCCCGTTCGCATACGGCGGATGAATTTATCTACATAGAGGAAATTGTTAAAGGGATTGATACGTATATTGGCTTGTTGAATACCCTGATCAGGTAGCATGCCATGAGCATTTTTCGGCGAACTGCTCGCAATAGATTAGAAATATTGGAAAATGGTGAATGAAGACAACTGTATAGCAGTTTTAGTTTTTTTTAAACTGAGTAACTAAAAAAAATGATTTTCCCTTTAGGGGACCACACCCGGAACTGGCATCGGGCAACCGGTAACTGATATGAAACTCTGGCAAAAAGAAAAAACTTCGCTAAAAGAAGTGGAGAAGTTTACGGTGGGGAATGACCCCGAAATGGACCTTTTTCTAGCACCTTATGACGTGCTGGGTTCATTGGCGCACATCATCATGCTGGAGTCTATCGGTCTTCTTACGCGCGATGAACTCCAAAAATTATCCAGGGCATTAAAAGAAATTCACGCACGCATTGAACGCGGGGATTTTCATCTGGACGAGGGTGTTGAGGACATCCATTCTCAGATTGAACTCGAGTTAACAAAACAGCTGGGGGATATTGGTAAAAAGGTGCACAGCGGCCGGTCGCGCAATGATCAGGTATTGGTCGATCTCAAACTTTTTCTGCGTGCTGAAATTCATCTTGTCGTCACCGAAGTTAAGATTTTGTTCGATTTACTTATTGCCCAAAGCCACAAGTATCGGCACCACCTTTTACCAGGGTATACTCACTTTCAGCTGGCTATGCCTTCATCCTTCGGGTTATGGTTTGGCGCTTATGCGGAAAGCCTCGTGGATGACCTCATCACAGTTTTTGGTGCCTACCAGGTAGTGAATAAAAATCCCCTTGGCTCTGCGGCGGGGTATGGTTCCTCCTTTCCTCTGAACCGGAAATTAACCACTGAGCTACTGGGCTTCGACGACTTGAATTACAATGTGGTATATGCCCAGATGGGTCGTGGCAAAACGGAGCGAATTGTAGCGAGCGCATTCTCCAATATCGCGGGCACGCTGGCAAAATTGTCAATGGATGCCTGCCTTTTTCTCAATCAGAATTTTGCCTTTATCAGTTTTCCGGATGAGTTAACCACTGGTTCCAGCATCATGCCACATAAAAAAAACCCGGATGTCTTCGAACTCGTAAGGGCGAGGTGTAACCAGCTGTTTGCACTGCCGAATAGTATAGCGTTAATAACAGGTAATTTACCTTCCGGATATCACCGGGATATGCAGTTGCTGAAGGAGCTTTTATTTCCTTCCATTCAAAGCCTGAAGGATTGTTTGCGTATGGTTCGATTGATGATCGAAAATATACAAGTGAAAGAGAACATTCTTTCAGATGAAAAATACAAGTATCTTTTTAGTGTGGAAGAGGTAAACAAACTTGTCGTGGCAGGGATACCCTTTCGCGATGCGTATAAAAAGGTTGGGTTCAGCATCGAGTCCGGGGATTTTAAACCGGAGGCAACTTTGAATCACGTCCACGAAGGAAGTATTGGAAATCTTTGCCTGGAAGAGATCACTTCCAATATGGATAAAACAATCGAAGGGTTCGGGTTCAACCGGTATTCTCAGGCCGTTCACAGGCTTTTAAAAGATTCCATTTAATCTCCCTTGTAGAATTAGCTCCGCAAGATTATTGTTTTCAGTCGATGAATTACTGATGGGAAAGTTTATTGGTCATTTTCCGGATGGCATATGATTTTAATTATGGTTTCCGGTAGTTGGCTATGTAAAATAAGGACGTAAGTAAAATCATAGATTATGCAAAATAATAAAGTAGATATGAAGCGGAATAAAAGACGCAATGATTTTCCTGAGCTGCAAGTGGGTTATCCTGAAAGAAACGATGTAAGTAATCCTAATATGGAAATGGAAAGGATACACGTTGATTTTGAAACCCTGGGTATTTCCAAGAAAAGTGCCAGTGAGCTAGCAAGGGAAATCAGAGGGGCGAAGGTCCCTCAAGCCTAAGGCCGTGGCGTAAGAGCCATTGCTTGACACAACAGATGTTGCCTGGAGGGGGCGCATCTGTTGTTTTTTTTTAAACCGTTTCTTACATTCACAGGCCCCTTGAAGTTATCTCTTTATATTAATGGAATGCAATTAGTTCAGATACTCCTCTACGTTATTGGTTATGGTATTATTGCCATTAGTCTGATCCCATTGATCCGCAATGATAATTGGATATTCCGCATTTTTGAGTATCCCCGTTCTCAAAAACTGCTGATCAACTTAGCAATTCTCCTGCTTTTTATTATCCTTTTCAATTTTGAATCTAATCATCCTATTATTTTTGTGGTATTGCTAGGGGGTAATTCACTTTACCTTTTTTATCAGATTTTTCCCTATACAAAGCTGGCAGGTAAGCAGATGAAAGTTCACCGCTCACCGGATGTTTCAAGGCACTTAAAGCTGATGGTCTGCAATGTTTTTCAGGATAACCGCGACTATCAGAAATGTTTGCAATGCATCGATAATTGCAGGCCTGATATTATTATTTTGGTTGAAACAGATCGGTTGTGGCAATCCGCACTAGAATCCTTAAACAAAATGTATCCCTATCGGGTATCCAAACCGTTGGACAACACGTATGGAATATTACTGTTCTCAAAACTTGACCTGATTGATCCACAAGTAAAATTTCTGATCGAGCCGGAAATCCCCTCCATTCATACAAAAGTTAAGTTGCCTTCAGGGGATATATTTCATTTGTA
>JAYSOP010000372.1:0-7522 GCA_043722905.1 Chryseolinea sp. | reverse complement strand
CCTTAATATTCTTTAGTCGACCAGAGACGCCGTCAAGAAACAAAAACTCAAGCGTTTCAGTGACATTCTGATCCTGGTTTTTGTGTCATGTGAAAATTTACAAAAAAATAGAATAATGTAGTTTTTATAACCCCTTCCACCTACCTTTATTTCACTATTTTTCCTCACAAAGAATAACACATGAAAAAATTGATAAAAGAAAATTCAACGGATGCTAAAGGCATATCTATCAAGACCCTTAATTATATCATTGTAGTATTCATCACCGTGTTATTATTCTTTTCCGCCTGTAGCACTGGCACGAAACAAGGTGATGGTGAGGCCGTCGCTGAAGAAAATCCGGAGGAAAAACAGGACAAAGTAACGGCGAAGGCGACCCTTGAGGCTACCAGCGGCAGCAAAGTAACCGGTGAGGTGAATTTTGCGGAGGAAAATGGAAATGTTCGTTTAGAATTAAGCGCCGACAATTTAACGCCCGGCGAGCATGCGGTGCACCTGCATGAGAAAGGTGATTGCAGTGCAGAGGATGCGTCTTCTGCCGGAGGTCACTGGAACCCTGCGATGAAGCCTCACGGCAAAAGAGGTGGAGGAGGATCTTATCACAAAGGTGATATTGGAAATATGAGTGTTGGAAACGATGGCAAAGGTACACTAAGCCTGTCCATTGAAGGATGGTCTATAGGTGGTGCAGACAGCACAAATATTATTGGCAAATCGGTAATCATTCATGAAAAAGCAGACGACTTTACCAGTCAGCCAGCCGGGAATGCAGGGGCCAGAATCAGCTGCGGGGTGATAAAGAATTGATTTAATTTGAAATTTGAAATTATAGAAGGCCCGGCCATCAGGTTCGGGCTTTTACATTTTGAATAGATTTCATGGTCTGATGGACATGGACTAGAATAGACTTCTGCTTCATCAGTTTCAAAAATTATCCCTTTAATTCTCCCAAACGGAAATACTTCACCTTTCGGAAATACTTCACCTTTGTCCAATCAAGAGCAACGTTTATGAAAATTAAAAAGCTGAACTCCATACGAATTGAAATGATTCGAAAAAAGGCGGAGCCTTAAAATTTTTTACTGTGATTGCAGATCACATAGTCAGAGGCAAAAATACTGATCTGTATATTTTATATTACATCGCTCAACCTTCTAACCACTTATTTTCGAACGATTAAAATCCGTCGTAAAAAATTTATCACAAGTTTAGCATTCTCTCCGGAGAAAAATACATCACCACCATGCGCGGCGCCATGGGCAACTTCAAACTGAACATCGAGATCGAATTTCTGATAAGCTCCTTCAAGTTCATGAGACTGATTGATGGGCATTTGTGGATCCTGATCTCCATGCAGGATTAAAATTGGCGGATCATTTTTATCTACGTGAAATACCGGGCTCGCTAACTCCGACAGTTCCGTTACCTGATCAGGCAAGCCACCCAGCAATAATTCAAGCGCTGGTTTACGCACGCTTAAGCCATGGGGTGTTGATTGCGCCAGAATGGTGGTAAGGTTTGAAGCACCAAAGAAATCTACAATTGCATGGACATCGGAGGAGTATGATAGATAATCACCCACAGTTCCTTCGAGGGTATTGTGGCCGTTGGTTACTCCTACCAGGGTGGCAAGATGACCGCCGGAAGAACTTCCTGCGATACCTAAACGCTCAGTTTTATATCCGTATTCGGATTCTTTAGCACGAAGAAACCGAATGGCAGCCTTGATATCATGAATGGTAGCCGGAAACCTGGCGTCCGTTGATTGGCGGAAATCAAGGCTGGCAACGGCAAACCCATTATTCGCAAAAAAGGGAGGAACATTTTCTTTGCTTCCGGATCTCCACGCACCACCATGTATCCAGACCAATAATACAGGAGCAGCGACACCAGACGGCAGATAAATATCAAGTTTCAGCTCCTTACCGTCAATAGTAGCATAAGGGACGTCTTTATAGGTCGGGCTCGTCAATGAAAGAGCATTGTCAGGCAAAAATATCAGGCTTAAAAACAAAATATGAATGCCTGTTGAAGCGCACACCATGAGTGAATTATAATGTGGTAACAAATTACCCTTTATCCCAGGTAATAACAAATTGAGGAGTTCTGTATTATCATCCAGGAGACTTTTACCTTTTACACTAATTATCGAACGGCTCTTTGTAATTCTTCTTACCTTCCCCGAATAATAATTTTAAATAAAAACTCCTATCCCGATGCGATATTTTTCTTTGGCGCTTTTTTCAATGGTGATTTTGTGCCACCAGGCTCAATCACAATCCAGACAGGGTTCTATCTCTGACATCCGTTTCATCGAAGGAAGCTGGAAAGCAAAGGCGGAAGACCGCTCTATTGATGCTGTGTGGTCTGTACCGATGGGCGAAAATGTGGTAGGTTATGTCAGAGTGATGAAAGACGGAGTAGTGACGCTTTATGAACTTTTTGCATTTGAAAAAGGAGAAGCGGGTTTAGTCGCATTGGTAAAACACTTTAAGCCAGGTTTGATAGGGGTTGAAGAAAAAGAAAAACCCGATCACTATGATTTTCTGGAGGCCAGCAGCGGACGGGCTGTTTTTGCTAAGGAGGGAGGCGCAGTGCGCGTATTATATGAAAAACGTTCCGTTGATCAGTTTGCTATTGTCATTGGCAAAATGGAAGCAGAGAATTGGGTGTATAAAGATTTTTGGGTTTTTAACCGAGTAAAGTGAGGAGAAATTTCTTAAATCCTTAACGGACGAAGGCCGAGGGTATAATTAGGGGCTCGTAGTGATGTTTTTGCATAGCCATCGAAAATACAACTCACTCCCGGTTCGGACCCTGGAGAAAAAACGCTCATGATGACGTGATTCTGCAACGCAACAACCGTTCTAAAGAATAGTATGGAACGGGTACTCCATACACATTACGCTAAGTGATCACTTGTTCATCAAATAGGATGTCAAATGTTTCACTTACCGTTATTCATATGGAACACATCGCAGAAAACAGCATCTAATAAACCGCCATTTTTCATTTTATTTTGCACCGCACCTTCAGCGACAACAATATTGTTTTCTTCAACCATTCGAATAACCTGAATACTGGTGCTACCGATAAAATTGTCGTTTTCAATCTCATTGTTAAACGCTTCCTTTCCAGTTATTCTGAAGGCTCCAGGAATTTCCCAACAAACATCATCCGTCAGACATGATAATATTTTTTCATAGTCACTTGCCATAAAACCCTCCATATAGGTTTGAATGGTTCGTTGGTTTTCTGTCATGCTCCGGCAAGAAATAAAACAATTTTCTGGCGAACTGTAAAAAGGGATAATACTTCACGGAAAATATTCGTCCCCTACGCAATGAGAAGTTGACTATGCTTTCATTTGCTTCAAGAACTGCGCACTATCCTTCAGGTAGGGCATGTCCATTTCCGCGAAATAATTTCTTACACCCCCTACTTTTGCTGCAGCAAAGAATTCCTTCCAATCCACGACGCCTTTTCCCAGCGCAGCCATTTCCTCGCCCTTCCCTGACCAATCATACAAGTGCGCAGAAATAAAACGCCCTGGATATTTTGTAAAATAATCAGCAGCCTTAATTCCGATGCTGATTACCCAAACCTGAAATTGCATTTTAACGAGAGCAGGATCCAGCCGGTTTAGCAATACATCATAGATTAGTTGTCCATCAAGCTTTTCGAATTCAGTATTGTGATTGTGGAAAGCCAATTGCAGACCAGCTTTCTGGGTCAGTTCCCCCAGTTTATTTGAATCGTCGGCTGCCTTTTTCCAGTCATCAAGGGTGGCTTCTTTCGGCAAGCCATACGAGGAGATCACCATTTGCGTGAGCCCAAGCTCCTTTGCAAAATCGATTCTTTCCTGTCCGTGGTCTTTCAATTCAGAAAATCCATAGTGACAGCTGATACAAGAAAAACCTGCCCCATGGATAGTCCTCTTCAATTCGGAGGCGCTCAAATGCTGTAGCGCACCAAAGCCATACTTCGCATAACCAGGAGGCGAACACATTTCCAAACTATTGTACCCTAAAGCGCCCATCTTTTTCAGGGTTCCACTAAGATCTTTAGCGAGATCATCCTTGACAACCCAGCTTTGGAAACCTATCTTCTCCATTCCCTTAGCGCTTTCTCCTCTAAGAAGCTGTGGAACTAAAAGGGAGGCACCTGCCAAACCGGCAATACCTGTTGAAATAAATTTTCTTCTATTGACAAGATTCATTGGCTTTTTACTTTTACCTATTAGTTAAATTATTTTGCTGCTAATCCTAAGACATAAACATAATGATTTTAAGTCTTAATGAAGTATGAATAATTTTTTACAATTCATGATACGTTTTATCTGGCCAACGGATCCGGACGAAGCTGAAACTTGAATACTTTGCTGGTAGTGCCTTTCCCCCCTTCCATGTGAAAAGGAGCGCGGGTACTGATTGTGGCCCATAGCCCACGTCCCTTCCACCCTGCCTTTGGGTCGTCAATTCTGCCGTCCATCCATTTGGTATAAAAACCCAACGGATAGGGTACACGCATAACAATCCATTTTCCATCTTTAAGGGCCAGCAGTCCTTCTGATTCATTCCCGGTATTGATAGGCGTATTTTCACCTAACCCAGAGGTATTAAACTGATCGACCCACGTGTAGTAGCTTCCTTCAGCGCTTCCGGGATCTTTTACACCTTTCATCTGAGGCAGGGGTTCCGTGTAGAATGTCCAGCCTTCAGGACAATGTTGACCCGTTGCACCCGGACCATTGAGTGAACCTTTACACTTCCGCCGGTCGAAGCTTGCCATGTGTCCACTCGCCAGCGCCATCCAGGCGACACCGTTGCGGTCAATATCCATTCCCCGCGGGGAATAACCTTCAACGGGTTCACCCGAAGCATCCAGTGGTAGTTCATACCATTCCACAAGAGCAGTTTCAGTAGGGTTTGATCCCGGGTTGATCCGGATAACACCGCCTGGGTAGCCCAATGAAGAACCCCAAACCGAACCATCCGCAGCAGGACAAACGGCATAGAGACCTTTGGCGATTCTTTTGTCCATGGCAGGATTGACAGCATCATTGGGCTCCACATATTTATCCTGCTTTCCGTTACCATTCGTGTCAAGGATAAGTGGTGCCCAGCCCTGGGAGGCTTCCTCATCGCCGGTTTCCAAATATTTTTTTGTATCAAGCCATCCGACTACATCTCCTCCACCGCTGGTCCATAAGGTATTGTTTTCATCTTCGGCAAACATGAGATGGTGCGTACTAAAGCAAGTGCTGATGTGCGTATATTTTTTGGTTTCCGGGTCATAGTAACCGAGATGACGCCCGGCGCGATCCATCGGGAAACGTTTGGCCGAGGGGTGATCGGACCCCTCTTTACAAAAGTCCGGATTGTCAGATGGTCGTACCGTTGCAGTAATCCAAACCCGCCCCTGCTCATCCAACATCGGATTGTGAACATTGGCTTTACTGTTCCATATGACTTCGTCTCCCCAATAGGGAGAGGGTTGTGGCATGTCCGGCCCGGACGCAGGTTCGGTTTCGGGATCGCGTACAGTCAAAGGAACGCGGGTCGTGTCGTGGCTCACCGGGTTGAGGACGGGCAGATAATCGGCACTCACTTCCAGGGCACCATACAATGCGCCATTGGCGTTAACCGTTGGATTTCGCCGGTCAGTAGAAACGACATCGTGGAGATATGCCTTCGGGTCAGCCCAATCCCATTGCGATATCACTACGTTTCTCTCCAGCCCTACAGGCCGGGGAGGCGTGGCAGGCACTTCACCACCGGCAATTCTATCAGTCCAGTCAGCTAACATTTTCAATACCTCCTCACGCCCAATTCCATGAAGAGAGGATATCATTGTGCCTCCAGCTTGTCCGGATTGTAAACGCCGTTCCCAGGCTTCTACAGAGGAATTAAATTTTCCCAACGATGCCTGAAACTCACGTGTTCCTTTTGTGCCCAGGGCGTGACATGCCAGGCAGGTACCTGATTTAATATTCCTTAAAAACTGTGCTTGATTTTTGATATTGGCGGAGATGCCATTCGCTCCGGTCCCTGGAAATTTGCTTTTGTCAGGAACATTAAGAAGAGAAAACCAATAGCCCGCGGGATAGTATTCAGCCGCAGCCCGTGGATTCGGTGCGATTACTGCAGTCATGTCTAAGGTGCTGCCCGGCCTGGCTTCTTTCCTCGGGGAATCGACAAGGCCGTAGCCACGCACCCAAACCGAATAGTTCGCGGCGGGGAGCTCTGGAATTAAATATTGCCCATCCTCATCTGTCACGACAATTTTGGCAAAACGTGTAGGGAGATCATAGGTTTCAGCAATCACCCAAACGCCTGCTTCTGGTCCGTTTGGTCCGGTGATCACTCCACCGATATCATTGTCGCCCGGCTGAAGTGATTTTCTCTCAAAGTTGCATCCAGCCATCCCAGCGATTGCGATCAGCAAAATAATGTGCACGGCCCTTGGTACAATGAATTTTTCATGATGGATAAGGGAGAAAACTGATTGGGAGAATGGATCTTTCGATTTCATATTAACATTCGTTTGCTAAATGAAGAGAATGGAAAAATATACCATTCAATATAGGGATTTTTCACGATTGGCCAAGCAGGCCATGGCGTACCTATTTAAAATGGGCTCTGCGCAAATGGTTAAATGTATTTCCGTCTGTAAACGCATTTACCGTGTCAGAAATTCTCGATTATCAATCCAGGTTCCAGGAACTGCCAATGAAAAATGTAAAATAATGTGCAAGCGGTAGAAACGAATTCAAATTTTATCCATTTATTACAAATATTCAAGCAGAAATCAATTCTGAATGCCTTGTTAGCAGGTAGCCATTGGCATGAGTACGGGAGATAACCTCAATAAAGCTGAAGATCTAAATCGGCTCATCAATCAACTGAATGAAAAAACTTTAAGTCTTCAGGAGCGGGAAAGGGATTTAGCCGACAAAGCGGAAGAATTATCCGCACAGAAGGAAGAACTCACTGCTGCCATCGAAGCCTTAGTGGAGAAAAACAAATCCCTTCAGGATGCTCTTGATCAATTGCGTGACCGCAATTTTGAATTGGATCAAATTCTTTACAGGACATCACACGATCTTCGTTCGCCTTTATCTTCCATCAAAGGTATCCTTACCTTGTTAAAACTGGAAACACAGTCGGAAACCATCAAGAATTATGGGCAGCACATTGAACATAAGACCATACAAATGGAAAACCTCCTGCGCTCATTGGCTTCATTGTCAAAGTCAATTCTGGAACCGCCGACTTTTTCTATCGTAGATTTGAATAAAATCATCCGGGTCACGATAGAGGGGTCAAGGTATTTGCCCTCCTGGGAAAATGTAGTGGTTAGTGTCAAACTCGAGGCGGATCAAATCAAAACAGATTTTTACCTGATGACGATCATCTTTCAATCACTATTATCCAATGCCTACATTTTCAGGGATCCGCTTAAGATGGGGGCCATTTCTATTCACTCAATCCAGAAGATGGGGAGACTGGAGGTCGAAGTA
>JAYSOP010000371.1:0-4288 GCA_043722905.1 Chryseolinea sp. | reverse complement strand
GGACCTTTTATGGATTTTTTCGGCAATTTCATGAAGGACCTGACCGACTTCAGTACGAGAGGCTACCGGTTCCTCATCTTCCAGATTTCCCAGAACGGTAAATATTTTATCAAGGTGGGTTGGTGTGGATTTTACCGGAGTAAGCGTTTTAATCTGATCAGAAAACAAGCACAACCCAACGGCATCCCGCTGCCGGTTCAAGAGATAACTTAATGCCGAAGCGGCATAAATGCTGAATCTCATCTTCGACTTGCTCTTCACGGGGTAAAACATGGATGGCGAAACATCCAGGGCAATGAGGCATCGCAGGTTGGTTTCTTCCTCATACCGTTTTGAGTATAGCCGGTCAGTCCGGGCATAAACCTTCCAGTCGATGTGCCGTGTGCTTTCTCCATCATTATATAAGCGGTGCTCGGCAAATTCAACCGAGAATCCATGATAGGGTGATTTATGGAGTCCTGTGATAAATCCTTCCACCATCTGCCGGGCAAGTAATTCCAGGCTCGAATGCTGGGCTATCTGATGAAGTTTAATACTCACGGATATTGGAAATTCAGTATATTCAGTGCTATTTTAAGAGGTTTTTTATGAAAATACCGGGTTTTTCCCAAACTATTCTTGAGCGTTAGTTTTGCAATAATTTCCCAAAGTATTATCTTCAAATAACCAAAGGTTAAACCTAACACTAAAATTGAAGGATTGTGGAAGAAAACAAGACAAACGGCAGGGAAGAAATTTTCTCCGAGAAAGTAAAAGCCGGTAAACGCACCTATTTCTTTGACGTCAAAGCTACCCGTTCTAATGATTATTACCTGACCATTACTGAAAGCAAGAAGCGTTTCAAGGAAGATGGATTCACCTACGAAAAACATAAGATATTCCTCTATAAAGAGGATTTTAACAAGTTTCTCGATGCTTTAACAAATACGGTTAATCATGTGAAGCATGAACTTATGCCAAACGTTGATTTCACCCAATTTGATCATCCTCACGAAAGAGAAGAGACCACCGTTGTGGCGGAAACTCCTTCCAATGGAAGAGCAACTGAGGTCGACACTGATTTGAAATGGGACTAACCTAAATTAAACCTATACCTATCAAAAAACCCCAGATTATGGGGTTTTTTGCTTTTAAAGCTGCGTTTTTTGAAAATCAATGTGCGGGTCATGGCATTACGCACCCCGCTGTTTTTCTAAATCCCGAAAATCTGGTCATATTTGCGCCCTTAATAGGATTTTATGGGACTTCAGTGTGGCATTGTAGGCTTGCCAAATGTGGGTAAATCGACGTTATTTAATTCGATATCAAATAATAAAGCGGAGGCTGCTAACTTCCCCTTTTGCACCATTGAACCGAACGTTGGTGTCATTTCTGTACCTGATAACAGATTAAAAATATTGGAGGAACTCGTTCACCCGCAACGCGTTTTGCCCACGACGATTGAGTTTGTAGACATTGCCGGCCTCGTAAAAGGGGCTAGTAAAGGGGAAGGTTTAGGCAATCAGTTTTTGGCCAATATCCGCGAAGTCGATGCCATCGTACATGTGGTGAGGTGTTTTGATAACGACAACATTGTTCACGTAGACGGTAAAGTAGACCCCGTCGCAGATAAAGAAATCATTGACACGGAATTACAATTAAGGGATCTTGATTCAATAGAAAAAAAAATAGCCAGAGTAGAACGGACGGCAAAAAGTGGCGATATCAAAGCCAAAAAGGAGCTTTCAGCACTTCAATTATTTAAGGAAACTTTATTATCCGGAAAAAATGCACGCGCCCTGGTGGTTGATGAAGAAGACAAACGTGCGGTGGCAGACCTTCAATTGTTAACAGCCAAGCCGGTGGTGTATGTAGCGAATGTAGACGAAGCGTCTATTCATACAGGCAACAGGCACGTAGAGGCCTTGCGTGCGCTTGTAAAGAAGGAACAAGCTGAGGTTGTCGTGATCAGCGCGGCCATCGAAGCCCAGATTGCGGAGCTTGATAATGAGACCGACCGGCAGGTTTTTTTGGAAGAATACGGCCTAAAGGAATCGGGATTAAATAAGCTTATTCAGGCCTCCTATAAATTGCTGAATCTGATCACTTATTTCACCGCCGGCGAAAAAGAAGTCCGCGCCTGGACCATCAAAAAAGGCTGGAAAGCACCCCTGGCCGCGGGTGTGATCCACACCGATTTCGAAAAAGGGTTCATCCGTGCGGAAGTGATCAAAATCGCTGATTATCAAAAGTATAAGACTGAACAAGGCTGTAAAGAAGTGGGAAAGGTAGCCGTAGAAGGCAAAGAATATACGGTGGAAGACGGCGATATTATGCATTTCCGTTTTAATGTATAAAGATTCCATGGTCGGGAATGCGAACTTTCTGAATTTTTCTTAGCTTTATAAACCGCTCAGATCCAGTCTCCAGCGGGCCTGCCTGCCGCACGTGAGCCCGGGCATCGGCAGGCAGGCTTTTTAGGTTAACAATTTTTTAGCCCCGAATTAAATTTTTTGAGGTTTGAGAACCAGGATCATCTTTTCGCTGAAAAACAGGGGCGCCTACGTTCCGTTTCATCATCAATACTTATTGGCTCAGGTCATAAAAGGTCTTTTATTATTCGGCCCGGATAAATCCTTTTTGGATTTTAATCAGTTCAATTTTTCAGGATTGAAAGGCCAGACCAAAGTAAGCCGTAAGGGGCTCCATTATTATTCTTCCAAGGTAACTTTGGTGTTTGCATGTTCTGATAAATCCTTCATGGATTATTTCTTGAAACAATTGTTTGAGCAAAAAGACCTGATCGTGGGAAATTTGCATCTCGAACCGGAAAGTGTGGAATCAGAAGACCCAGTCCAGATAAATGATGAAGCCCGATTCCTCTGTATTTCGCCTATCGTGCTGATTCCTCCAGCGTTTAATGATGATCAGGGCAAGAAATTTATAACGCCTGATAGCGATGAGTTCTCAGATCTGCTCTATGATTCCACTATCGCACGAATGGAGACGACCGGAAGATACACGACCGATCAATTAACTTCATTTTATAAATTTCAAATCGTTCCCGATAAAGATTATATCCAGCGCATTCAGACCTCGCACAAGAAATTTGCCCGTATTTATCCAATGTTTGATAATGATGTGAAATTTGAAATCCGGGGATATACGTTCCCTTTTGTTTTATATGCAGCCAAGGAAGTTCATCAGTTTATTTATGAAAACGGATTAGGACAATTTACCCACAAGGGTTTTGGTATGTTGGATATTGCAAATAATGATCCGATTCATCGCGCAACGGAAAAGGAAATGACTTACGCATGAGCAGGTTCATCGCCAGGAACCAGCGATTCATTTACCTGGGATTTTTCTCAAGCCGCAGGTAGCCGATGAGCAGATCGGCTTTCGGTTGAAATGGTCTGTAGTACACTAAAATTTCGTAAAAATTTTCTGTCTCATAGTGACTTCCTTCCAGATAATAGGGTGGGAGGGAAGTTGATTGTAACAGGTATTGGTAATCGTACCGTCCTTGTTTTAACAAAATACGCGCGCGATATTCTTTGTTTAAGGAGTCATACTGCATACGGTTTTCATTGTCCAGATTCCAGTAATTGAAGGCACCTGTAACGTACACATTTCCGCGAAAAGGTTGTGGTGACGCCAGGGTAAAATGAATGTTTGCATAATTGGTGAAGGCATCATCCCGATAGTCCAGATTATCAGGAAGAAATCCGCCATTCAAATCCGGAAGTTGTGAATAGACTTCGTCCGCCCGTGATTTATCGCGATCAATAAATACTTCAAACGGCTTAATGGTTTTGTTTACCCTGTCTACATTCCGCCCAGGATTGTTAAGCGAGCGCAGGTCAAAAAATCTAAATTCATTACCCCCCTTAAACATTTTTGCCTCATCAAAAAAACGGTACTCAAGTTGTTTTTCAATTTCCCGTACGAAGCTCGGCCTGATATCCATGGCGATATTATCCCATCGCTGGTTCTGCCGGATGGAAACTTTAATATTTTCAAGCGGATTAATCACGTCGATATTTTTATAATTGACGGTGAAATTAATTTGTTGATTGAGAGAAGCAACATTTCCGGAGCCGATGAGGTTGCCTTCGCTTCCAAAACTCACGCGCGGATCAAACACCATAAAACGTTTGCTCAGGATGATATCGTTTTTGTCGCTTCCGCGATAGACAACCATTAAATAATTTCCAGGTATTTTAACCGAAGGCAGACTTAACCAGTAGTGCACGTACGGGATATGCGTATCGACTGAAAATTCAAAATTACTAATGGGGAATTCGTT
>JAYSOP010000370.1:0-2285 GCA_043722905.1 Chryseolinea sp. | reverse complement strand
GTTGCCTGGTTCTATGCTGAAGGAAAACCGTTTATCTGGTTACCCGGATCGAAAACCGGAAATACATCATCAATCATACCATGGAAGACCTGGACCAGTCTCTTGACCCTGTACACTTCTTTAGGATCAGCCGCAAACACATTATTCATGTGGATTGTATTGCAGAAGTGAAGGGCCTCATCAGTGGAAAACTAGAAATAAAACTTACCCAGCCTTGTGATCACAATCTCACCGTTAGCCGCCAGCGCGTCAAAGAATTTAAACACTGGCTCAATCAATAACGCATTTATACCCCCTTCCGCGTAAACGCCTCCTGCATCACTGCTTCATTAAATCCCGGAGCGATCAGTTGCTTATTGGCATAGACATATAGCGCGGTATTGAAAATTGTGCTGGCCACGGTAAATATTAAACCGGCGAGAAGTAACAATAAAAGTCCTATGCCCACGCCAACAAATAACCCAGCGATATCGAAAGCGGAAACCAGGGCGTAGGTAAGGCCTCGGGATCCAATGATGATAAAGAAAAATATGAATATCTGAATCAGGCCAAGTCCAATGGCTTTAATGAGACTCTCTCCCCACCCGATCAAATGCGCATCCGTGTGCCAGATAGCCTATCGATTTTCCACATCTTTCCTGTGGCACACGTTGCTACGTTACGCCGCTAAGGCGCAAAGGGGGTGGTTGAACCCGGTCTTCGGCCGCGCACGTGACAATCACCCTCAATTGTCTGAACCATGATTTATGTGATTAGGATGATTGCCATGATTAAATACAAAATAGTTTCATGAGACAACTATTTAACTCCGGCACTAGCACCAATTGGTATTAAGCCCCAACGGGGCGACCATATCGTAGCCCAAGGGTAAGCCGAAAACGCAGCCCTGGGTTAACATGATCGACAGAAAGTGTGCCCCAGAAAAGACACTAAGAATTGTTAATTGTTTGGCACACGGATGCAAAAAATCTTCAACGTGATTTGCCCAAAAAAAAATCCCCCTACCATATGAATCGGCCCTACGGGGCTTTTTAACGCATAGCAAACGAACCCGAAATTGTGGGAGCTCTGTTTCGTTAGGTCCTGCACACAAAGGACCTTGGCTTTACAAACGATCAGACCGAAATAGAAGATGGGTGAGGTGATTCACGCCGCCGGATAGTGTACACGTTATGATGCAGGTCCCCGAGCAATCCGTCCCACAACTTTACGAAAGTCCTAACTTTCGTAAAGTTTTTCCAATCACGCAAATCGGTTAATTGCGCGCACCTTCAGCCTCCACCCCTTATGGCCCTCACCCGCCGATATAAGAAATTTACTCGAGACTCTCCGTGCCCTTTAGCACACTTTCCGAAGCACGTCACGAAATTCATGTTGCCAACATCTGCATTCGCACAAAAAGAAAGAAACTCCTCTGTGTTTTGCATTTTGTATTCTATACAATTTTGTATTCTAACCAGTAGATAATGGAAGGTGATTCCCTCGATCAAATGCGCATCCGAGTGCCAATAGCGCAATCGATGCGACTCCAATGCCTATAGATTTGTCCAAAAGACAAAGGAATATTTTCTATTTCGGGAACACAACCAGCATTCGTCTTCTGATCTGAGAGTGAAAACTGACGAAATTTACTTCGACTCTCACAGCGGCTTGGACCGTCAACTGAAAAAAGCAAATTTACAGCATGAGAATAAAAATATTGATTGGGGCTACGTTGTTGCTGGCCTCATGCGTCAACCAAAATGATTTGGCGCCGGATTCCTCTTATGTTGTTGACAAAGTGATTTATGAGGACACTTTTGATCGCGCCGATACTTCCCAATGGCTGGTCGAGAGCGAAGACGAATTTTTATTGTCCGATAACATTTCGAACGGTTCGCTTGATATAAATGTAAGCAAGGGCATTACCATCTGGCACAAGACTAAATTCAGCGGGAATCTGATGTTTGAGTTCGATGTCACGGTAATTAACGCCGGTGGTAAAAATGACCGGGTGAGTGACCTGAATTGTTTTTGGATGGCAACGGACCCGCAGTTCCCGGATAATTTTTTTGCGCAGTCTTCATGGAGGAATGGAATCTTCTGGAATTATTATCCCCTGAATTTATATTATGTGGGCTACGGTGGTCACGATAATACCAAGACCAGGTTTAGAAAATATAATGGTGTAAGTGATCCCTTACCGCCGGTTCTTCAGGAGCACTCCGATACCTCCCATTTAATTATTCCAAACAAAAAAAATACTGTCGCTATCATAAGTTTTGATTCTACAGTCGCTTACTATT
>JAYSOP010000369.1:0-7010 GCA_043722905.1 Chryseolinea sp. | reverse complement strand
CGAATGTTTTGAGCCATACACCTCCAATGTATATACCAGAAGAACGTTGTCAGGAGATTTTATTGTGGCAAATAAACACCTCATGAAAGACCTGATCAGCGCTGGTCTCTGGAGTGAAACAATGAGACAAAAGCTCATCAATACCAATGGCTCTGTTCAATCCATTCCTGAAATCCCTAAAAACATAAAGGATATTTATAAAACGGTTTGGGAGATTTCCCAAAAAGCTATCATCGATATGTCAGCTGACAGGGGAGCCTATATCTGTCAATCCCAAAGTCTGAACATCCATTTAACTGATCCCAATTTTGGAAAACTTACTTCTATGCACTTTTATGCCTGGAAAAAAGGATTGAAGACAGGCATGTATTATCTGAGGTCTACGGCAGCAGCCGATGCTATTAAATTTACGCTTGATAAGTCAGCGCTCAAAGAACCTGCAGTGGTGGAATCCCTAACAATTAACCATGTTATTTCAGGGCCTTCCCTTGTGATGACAACTGAATCACAACAAACTTTGCATTATGAACGCGTTCCTGCGGATTACGAACAAAAGCGCGCGGATATGTCTTGCTCACTGGATAACCCGGATGCCTGTGAGGCCTGTGGAAGTTAACCTTATAATAAAAAGCCCCGCCATTAAGCGGGGCTTTTTATTTCAAAACAGGAATAAAGGATGCAAGGGTTGCGGTAATTGATCGAATAGGTTTTATGAGTAATTGCCTTAAATGAAAAGCAACGCAATAAGGATTAATCTGCAATTGTTACGTCTCACCGACATTTACCAGCATGACGCCGGAATTTTTTTTCGTTAAATCCATGAATTTTCCTTACTTTAATACAAACTAATAGTTATGCGAAAGAAGAATATCATGCTTGTTGACGATGACAAGATCTTCAATTTCTTAAGCGAAAAGACAATATCCTCCCTGGGCCTGGCAAATGAAATCCACTTCGCAACCAATGGGAAACAGGCTTTGGAATTGTTGGAGGAATATAAAAAAGGAAACGTTGAGAAGCCTGATATTATTTTTTTAGACCTGAACATGCCCATCATGAACGGGTATGAGTTCATCGAAGCTTTTGCCCTCATGGATCTTCCGGGAAAAAGCACCATTACTATTGTCGTACTGACCTCTTCTGCTGATCCCAACGACCTGGCCCGGGCAAGGGAACTGGGTATTAAGTATTACTTCAATAAACCACTGACTAAGGAGGAAATCAGAAAAATGATTGGTCAGGAGTTTTCTTATGATTTGAACTAGCAGTTTTCTTATTGTCTGGCGATCTTTGAAACTGTCCAGACTTTACTTTAGGCAGTAAAAAAATCATACTTCCTGGGCCTGTACGTCTTCCTTCATTCTGCCCTTCATAATCTTATCTAAAGTCCGGTTTTAAGAACGAAGTCACCGTATCATCTAAAACTGGAAATATATAAATGGTTGTATGCCGGCGGATTTCATCTGGATAACTAAAATTATCACAGAGAGCATGAAGGCCGCCTTCCCTGCCAGGGGCATCCTGACAATAGTTTCCTGTGCAGCGAGTTCAGCTTCTCTCGGAATAAAGTGCAGGAGATATCCGATCACCATTAGCATCATGACCACCTTGTAACCGGAAACAAAATCAGAAAATATCTGAAGATTGAAGTGAAAAAATATCTGATTGAGGATCTCACCAACGGTTGCCATATTGGAGGCACGAAAAAATATCCAGCAAAAACACACGAAGTGAAACGTAAAAAATACATTCAGAAATTTTTTGAGCTGGCTGTGCTCACGGGTTGAACCGGGGTCGCGCGAAAGAAAAAATTTATGAAGTGACAAGGCTGCGCCATGCAACGCTCCCCAAATGATAAACCGCCATGATGCGCCATGCCAGAGACCACCCAGAAGCATGGTTATCATTTGGTTGGTGTATGTTCTTATCTCTCCATTTCGATTTCCACCCAATGAAATGTATAAATAATCCCGCAACCAGGTAGACAGGGAGATATGCCATCGCCTCCAGAATTCGGTAATATTTTTAGATTGATAGGGTGAATCAAAATTGATGGGGAACCTAAAACCGAGAAGCAATGCAATACCAATCGCCATATCCGAGTATCCGGAAAAGTCGCAGTAAATCTGCAACGCATAACCGTATACAGCGAAAAGATTTTCCAGCCCTGAGTAGAGCGAGGGCGCGTCAAAAACTCTGTCAACAAAATTTGTACTGATATAATCCGAGATGACAGCCTTCTTAAATAAGCCGCATCCTATGAGGAAAATACCCCTGCCAAACATGTCGGCTGTTACCAAGGTTGGTTTATAGATCTGGGGAAGAAAATCTGATGCCCGGACAATAGGCCCAGCCACCAGTTGCGGAAAGAAGGAAACAAAAAAAGCGTAGTCTAAAATATTATCCACCGGTTTTAGGTTACCGCGGTAAATATCCAGGGTATAACTAAGCGATTGAAAAGTAAAAAATGAAACTCCCACCGGAAGGAAAATATCCATTGGCTGATAGTTCATACCGCCGATGGAGAAAAATGCATCGAATAAGAAGTTTGTGTACTTAAAATAACCAAGCATTCCCAGGTTTACCACGAGTGTGATGATGATATAAAACCGCTTATGCCACTCATCTTTGGACTGGTATATTAATTTAGCAAGCGTAAAATCTATGGCTGTTGCAAACAGTAACAATATGAAATAACCACCGCTTGATTTATAATAAAAGTATAACGAGAAAAGGGTGACAAAGATGAGCTTGGGTCGGTGGGTTTTGCTCAGGATAACATAAATCCACAGAAAACCTGCGAATAAAAAAAGGAACATCCCACTGTTAAATATTAACGGTTCATCCGGGTTGTAAAGGAAGATTTCTTTGAATTTATGGATGTCTAGTGGGAACATATAAATTGTAACCCTTCATTAAAGCATGATAAAAAAGATTCCCCTGGTACTCATATCCATTTTTGGTTAAATGTATACCATCCGAAGTGATCAAAGCACTTTCGCGCCATGCTTTGGCAGAATTCTCCCCGCCCAAAGCGCGATACATATCATAGAATGCAAGACCATTCTCCACGGCGTATTGAATGATCTGTTGGCGGATGGTCAGGATACCGGGATTAGGCTTATTCTTAGCGCGGAATACTTCCTGGGGCGTCACTAAAAGAAACTTAGCCATAGGGTTGTTATTCCTCAGGGTAGTTACTAATTTATCGATCTGCACAGGAAAATTCTTGTCCAGGTAAGGGTAATCGATGGCTTCATTTGTTCCCAGTGAAATAATAAATAAATCCGGTTTAAGTGCCGCAGTTTGTTCAGCAAAAAGTTTAGCCGCATTATAGTGCAGGAATTTTGCGCCATTAACACCGATGGTGTGATACAAAATACCCTGGTGAGAATTCTCCAGCATTGCACCGTAAACGATCGCGCGATCCTGGGCAGAATTGGTCCCAATAGTTTGGATGGTTACAGCGTCAACATAACTTTCCCAGGTGATGCGCGAAAAATTTTCTGACTCCTGAAATGACGAGTCTATAAAGGACAGTTTCTTGCCAAATTTATCCCACACCGAGAAGTCAAAGCTCTTCCCGTCTTTTTGATAAAAAAGTGTTAATGAATTAAAAGTATAATCCAGCCACAGATCATTCATGAAAATTTCCAGTTTTGAATCAGGCTGGGTGGTGGCAATGGTAATGCCCCCTATTCCAATGGGGAGTGGCTGGTCAGGAAATACACATCGTTTGGAAGTCCAGATTCCTTTTGATGAGGTTTTAAAATTATTTGGTTCATTCGTACCGGCAACTCTCAGCGGAACTATCAGGCCCCGGCCAGCATTTCCGAAATGCCTGTGAAAATGCCTTCTTACTACACTTGTTAAATAGTCGGCCTGAATATGGGAATCACCGATATGGACGATACTCATCTTCCGATCATTTGCTAATTTGAGTGAATATAAACTTTCGAAAAATTCCTCCAGATGAATGGCATTTTGAATTACATTGTCGTTATCATTCTCCAGGCCATATGTCTCATAAGTAAAATCAATGCGCTGTGCCTGCAGGAAAAACGGGTTTGTTAAAAACAAGGAATAAAATAAGATGCCCCCACAGAACCATCGTGTGATTGACCTTTGACACCCTACTTTCATGTTATTTCTTTTTAACATGTTTTTTTTGATGCCGGTCATAACTAAACAACAGGCTTTTCACGAGAGAACCTGCGAGCTTTTTACCCCCATTATGATTTAAGTGAGTGTAATCTTTTGCGGCCAGTGCAGGTTTGGAAGTAACGAACCTGACCATGCTATTCTCTCCGCCCATAGCCTGGTACATATCCCAAAAGGCAATGTTAGTCTGCTGTGCTATCATTCTTTGGGCGTTGCGCATGGCGGGGATCGCATTCATGGTGGCAAACTTTCCGCGTGAATTACTGCTTCGATCGCTCACACTCATTAAAAGAAAGCTGGCTTGTGGGAAAGATTTTTTCAGGTTATTGATAACCTTCACCATTCGCCTTACATACGCTTTATAGTTTAAAGAATCCTCCACAACAATGTTTAGTCCGAATTGTAGAATTACCAGTTTGTAATTCCGGTAACCATTAAATTTAGAGAGCATTTTACTGCTGATCCCGGTAAGGCTCATGCCGGAGTTTCCACGCAACGAAAAATTATCGACATATAGTCCTTTACTATCTTCAAAGCTGGCGCCAAAAAGTCGGAGACTGTCGAATGGCTCAAACGTAAATTTGATGGATTTCAGTTTTTTACCGCGATATACCCATTCCTGAAGTTGATTTGATTTTTTTAAGGGGAAAACCGACTGTGCGGTATCATTGTTAACGCTAAAACGAACGGCTGCTTCGTTGAAATTTTTATAGTACAGTTTTACGGTATTAAATTCTGTAAGGAAGCGTTTGCGCGAAGGCCTGTATTCTACCCAATTTCCTTCAAGGGGTACAAAAGAATATCCTGCCGGTCCGTATTCTGCAGTGGAATCAGTTCTTGAAATAAGCGAGCTGGTCTTCCAGTTATCAAAAGAATGCTTGATGGTATTTCTAAATCCCGCTACACCCGAGGTTATGGGAACAAAGCCAACGCCCTTGCCCCCAAAAATTGACTGAAGGGAGTCGCGGAAACTTCCGCAAAATACGTCGCCTTCTATAAACGAATCACCATAAAAAGCGATTCGCAGTGGAGAAGTCGCTTTGTCCATGCTGGCTAAAGCCTTATAGAATTTCTGCAAGGCTGTGCTGTCTCCACTATAGTCCTCAATACAGGTTATTCCTGGAATACAGGTTTCTTTAACCAGCTGAATAACCGAATCCTGTTTGGCGACAAGCGAATCTTTAAACGCAACTTCTATGCTGTCTATCGATTCAATTTCAATATCTGCCAGCAGATTTATTTTTTTGAAAGTCAGGGATTCGAGGGTAAATTTTGGTATAACAGACAATACCAAAAGAGACGCAATAATAATTATGCACAATAAAAAGGATTCATGCAGTTTATTTTTACTCATTATTTGTTCAGACACTGACGTTTGAATTACCTCACGCTTCATGCGTGTAGCAGAAAAAATTTCATGTCAGCTGAAAACCAACAGATCAGCAAATCTAAATAGATTATTGAAGGGTTTTACACGATGTATGATAAAGTCTTCTAATTGTCAAAATTAAGGGATCAGGGGTTTTTTACAACGCACCTGCTTTAATTTCATCGACAACAGAGGGATCGAGCAAAGTGGAAGTGTCACCCAGGTTTTCCGTATCACCTTCCGCGATTTTTCGTAGAATACGACGCATTATTTTCCCAGACCTGGTTTTCGGAAGACCGCTCACAAACTGAATTTTATCTGGTTTAGCGATAGGGCCAATGAGTTTCGAAACAGTTTCCATGATCTCTTTCCGAAGTTTTGCTTCTTCCTTGGGTTTATCATAACATATTACAAAGGCATAAATTGCCTGCCCTTTTATATCATGGGGAAACCCGACTACAGCCGTTTCGCAGACCGCGCTATGTTCATCTATTGAGCTTTCAATTTCCGCCGTACCGAGATTATGCCCGGAAACAATTATGATATCATCCACCCTTCCTGTAATCCGGTAATAGCCATCTTCATCACGTTTGCATCCATCTCCTGTAAAATACTTTCCAGGAAATGCAGAGAAGTACGTCTCCCTGAAACGCTGGTGGTCCCCGTAAATCGTACGGGCAATGCCTGGCCATGGAAATTTAAGCGTCAGTTTGCCTTCAATTTTATTGCCTTCAATTTCAACACCACTTTCATTCATCACTGCTGGCTGAATCCCCGGCAAAGGGAAGGTCGCATGGGCCGGTTTTAATTTTGTAACGTGGGCAATGGGTGAAATCATGATTCCTCCAGTCTCTGTTTGCCACCATGTATCCACAATTGGACACGCTTCTTTTCCAATGTTTCGGTTGTACCACTGCCACGCCTCTTCGTTTATTGGTTCTCCTACCGAGCCGAGTACTTTGAGCGATGATAAATCGTACTTTTGCACAAAACTGATGGGTGCTTTCTCAAGCGCCCGGATGGCCGTTGGCGCGGTATAAAAAATATTTACCTTGTTCCTGTCGATCGCTTGCCAAAATCTCCCGTGATCGGGCCACGACGGAACACCCTCAAAAATTAACGTGGTAGCGCCTGCTGATAATGGCCCATATAAAATATAGGAATGACCGGTGACCCAGCCGATATCAGCGGTGCACCAAAATACCTGACCCTCCTGATATTGAAAGACAGTCCTGAAAGTGTAGTTGGTATAGACCATGTAGCCCGCACAGGTATGGACCATTCCTTTTGGTTTTCCCGTCGAACCCGAGGTATATAAAATAAATAATAAGTCCTCGGCATCCATTTCCTCCGCGTGGCAGTTTGCATTCACCTTTTTTATTTCCTCATGCCACCAGCTGTCGCGCCCGGATTTCATTGGCGCGTTGCTATGGGTATGTTCTACCACGATCACCTTATCTACCTCAGGGCATTTTTCAAG
>JAYSOP010000368.1:0-4815 GCA_043722905.1 Chryseolinea sp. | reverse complement strand
GTAACATATTATGAATGCTTCGGACTATAAACAGTTATTTGAACAATCTTCGGAATTAGTGGTGGTTATGGATACCGAATTTACAATACTGGCTGCATCGGATTCTTATTTAAAAGTCACCAAGACTACCAGGGAAAATATCACAGGGCGGGATATATTTAATGTATTTCCTGATAACCCAAATGATATATCTGCCAATGGGGAAAGTAAAATCCGGGATTCTTTTAACCGGGTACTTAAAAATAAGACGGCAGATACATTAGCGGTTGTAAAATACGATATTCCAAAACCAGAATCAGAAGGCGGTGGTTTTGAACTAAAGTATTGGAGGCCTTGTCACTCACCCGTCCTTGACGAGTTTAATAATGTGAAATATAT
Source organism: Chryseolinea sp. (assembly GCA_043722905.1). Lineage (GTDB taxonomy): Bacteria > Bacteroidota > Bacteroidia > Cytophagales > Cyclobacteriaceae > Chryseosolibacter. The sequence goes on along the minus strand of JAYSOP010000368.1, from coordinate 4,437 downwards.
TGTTCAACGGGTTGAAGACGTGACAGAAAATGGAGGATTAGTATCAAAGCTCGAGCTGGAGAAAAAAACACTGAAGGGGATTGAAGACAGTGAAAAACGCTACAATCTTATGCTCATGAAATCCCCATTTGCTTTTGCCGTTTTAAAAGGTAAAAACAAGGTGATTACTCTTGCCAATGACCGTGTAAAAAAAATTTGGGCAAAAGGGATGGACATCGAAGGGAAACCACTGCTTGAAATCATGCCCGAGCTGAAAGATACGCCCTTCCCTGCTTTGCTTGATGAAGTGTATGCCACCGGTATTCCTTATCATGGCATTGAGGTTCAATCCCCAAAAGATTCCAATGGACAATTGAAGGATGAATATTTCAATTTTGTTTTCCAACCTTATTTGGAAGCGGACGAAACTATTTCGGGTATTGCTATTATTGGGTATGAAGTAACCACCCAGGTAATTGTAAAAAAGGCATTTGAACAACAGCGTGAAGTAGAAAGAAAATTATTGAAGAGTGTTGAAGACAGCGAAAAGCGTTACAATATGATTCTCATGAAATCGCCGTTTGGTTTTGCCGTGTTAAAAGGTAAAAGCATGGTGATTACGCTTGCGAATGATAGCATAAAAGAATTTTGGGGAAAAGGCAAGGACGTAGAGGGAAAGCCACTGTTTGAAGTTGTACCCGAGCTTAACGATTCCGCATTTCCTGGTCTGCTTGATAAAGTGTACACCACCGGTGTGCCCTTTCACGGAGAGGAACTCCTTGCTCCGTTTATGCGCTATGGAAAATTAGAGGATGCCTATTTCAATTTTGTTTACCAGCCTTATCTGGAAGCCGACGAAACTATTTCTGGTGTCACGGTTATTGTTTATGAAGTAACCGCTCAGGTAATGGTGAAGAAAGCACTAGCAGAACAGCGTGAGGTCGAGAAAAAAGCGTTGAAGAGGATTGAAGACAGCAATAAGAGATACCACATGATGCTGATGGAATCGCCATTTGCCTTTTCGATAATGAAAGGAAAAGACATGGTGGTAACGCTTGCCAATGATCTGATGAAAGAATTTTGGGGGAAAGGCAAGGATGTGGAGGGAAAAACTCTGCTCCAGGTTTTACCCGAGCTTAAAGACCAGCCATTTCCCGAATTGATAGATAAGGTTTATACCACCGGAACTCCACATTACGCCAATGAAATCCTTGCCCAATTAGAACACGATGGCAAGATGGAAGATAAGTATTTCAATATTGTTTACCAGCCCCATCAAGAAGCAGATGACACTATTTCGGGCGTTACCACTATTGCGTATGAAGTAACAGAAATGGTGCTTGCCCGCAAAAAAGTGGAGGAAAGTGAACAACGATACCTTACGCTTATAGAGGAAGCCTACGTAGCTACCGCTCTGTATTTAGGTCCCGAAATCCGTGTGCAATATGCAAATGATATAATGGTAGGCTATTGGGGGAAGGATAAAGCAGTATTGGGGAAACCATTAATGGAAGCTGTTCCTGAATTATCAGGCCAACCGTTTCTTTCTTATCTAGAGGCGGTTTATGCTTCCGGAAAGCCATATACCGGGGTTGAAGAAAAAGCCGATCTTTTGATCAATGGAAAGCAGCAATCCTTCTATTTTAATTTTACATACAAAGCACTTCGGGATAAGGAAGGAAACATCTACGGCATTCACCACATGGCAATTGATGTTACCAGTGAAGTGCTCATAAAAAAAGCATTGGAAGCAAGCGAAAACCGTTACAAGTCTCTTACCAAAGCCACTACTTCGGTGGTGTGGATAGCCGATAGCAAAGGTTATTTTTTGGAACCGCAGCCATCGTGGCAGGAATACACCGGGCAACCTTGGGAAGAACATCAGGGATTCGGATGGACAAACATGATACAGGAGGATGACCGGCAAAAAATAATTCAGCTGTGGCGAAATGCATTGGAGCAAAAATCAGATTTCCACGCAAGTGGAAAAATATGGAGTAAAAAACATAACGCTTACCGGTATTTTGAGTCTTCCGGTATTCCTCTTTTGGATGAGCAGGAAAATATAATTGAATGGGTGGGCATGATTACCGATGTACACGAACAAAGAACAGCAGGTGAAAAAATTGAAGAAAGCGAAAATCGTTACCATGAAATGGTTTACTCATCTCCTTCACTGATTGCTATCTTTAAAGGAGAAGATATGATTATTAGTATTGCTAATGATCCTGTTTTAGAATCATGGGGCAAAGGAAAAGAGATCATTGGAAAATCGCTATTCACGGCTTTACCAGAAATAATCGACCAGGGCTTTGAGAAGATTTTATTAAATGTTTATAAAACAGGCACTCCATTCCATGCTTATGAAATGCCCGTTAGTTTTATTCGTCATGGAAAGTGGCAGTTAATGCATTACACTTTTGTTTACCAGCCGCAAAGAAATGTAAATGGCGAAATAGAAGGTGTGGCAGTAATAGCTAATGAGGTAACCTCGCAAGCATTATTAAATAAAAAAATAAAAGCAAGCGAGGAAAGGTTCCGGCTTCTGGTCCAGCAAGCCCCTGTAGCAATTTGCGTACTGCGAGGAGTGGATTATGTAATAGAAACCATCAATGAAGGAATGGTTGAAATGTGGGGCAGAAAGATGGAAGAGACATTAAACAAGCCTGCATTTGATGTACTTCCTGAGTTTAGAGATCAGGGTTTAAAAGAACTTTTGGATAACGTATATAACACAGGAGAACGATTGGTATCACAGGAGCTTGCTCTTAATATCAGGCGAAACGGAAAGTTTGAAAACATATTTGTAAAATTTGTGTATGAACCATTACGCGAGTCCGATGGAATGATATCGGGTGTGATGGCTTTAGCGCATGAAATTACTGAACAGGTTGTTGCCCGAAAAAGAATTGAAGAAAGCGAAAAGCAATTTCGGCTTCTTACGAATGCCATGCCTCAAAAAATATCCACTGCCGATGCAGCGGGAAACGTAACTTTTTATAATCAACAATGGATTGATGATACTGGATACACCTTCGAAGAACTAAAGGGTTGGGGATGGGAGAAAGTGATGCATCCTGAGGATCTGGACAGAACAAAAAAAAGCTGGCAACAATCCGTAGCAACCGGAAACTTATTTGACGTTGAATGCAGGATTTTAAATACAAAAGGTGAGTTTAAATGGCATCTCAGCAGGGCTTTGCCCGTCAAAGACGAAGATGGAAAAATAAAAATGTGGGTGGGCAGCAATACTGATATTCATTTACAAAAAGAACAGAAAGAGGAATTGGAAAAAGCAGTTGTTAGCAGAACGAGGCAATTAGTGCAAAAGAATGCGGAACTCGAGAACGCCAATAAGGAGTTGACTTCGTTTACCTATGTTTCGAGCCATGATTTACAAGAACCATTGCGCAAACTTCAAAACTTTGCCTCTTTTATAATGCTGGAAGAAGAGAAAAATTTATCTGAGACCGGTAAAGGATATTTCCTGAGAATGAGGCAAATCGCTCAACGCATGCAGGAACTTATAGAAGATTTATTGGAATATTCCCGTGCAAAGAGCGGTGAACGCAGGATTGAAAACATAGACCTCAATTTACTTTGGAAGGATGTTATAGCGGATTTCGAGGAAGTTATACACGAGAAAAAAGCAATACTGGAAGCGATAGCCCTTTGTCATGTCAAAATTATGCCGTTACCGTTTCGTCAGGTGTTTCAAAACCTGGTTAGTAATGCTTTTAAATTTTCAAAGCCTGATGTCCCACCTCACCTCATTATTAAAAGTGAAATAGCCATGGGAAGGGGACTAAATAAAAAATGGATGAAAAATCGGAAGGAGACGCTACTTCCACAAATAAAATACTGCCATATCACCTTTAGCGACAATGGTATCGGTTTCGACCCACAATATAAAGACCGAATATTTGAAGTATTTCAGCGGCTTCATACTTTTGAAGAATACGGTGGAACAGGGATCGGACTTGCCATTTGCAAAAGGATTATTGAAAACCACAACGGCTTTATTACAGCTACGGCGAAGTTGGGTCGAGGCGCGCAGTTTGATATTTTTATCCCGGCTAATTAGAATGAATTAGTCAGCAAACTTTATTCCGCGCATCATTGGAATTTCATTCGTTCAAAACGAAGAGGTAAGTAAATCTCCGTTACTTCTTTTTGTTTTTCTTAAGACCGTTAAAAAATTTCATCCAGTTAAATGGATTGAGGAACGGGTTCGTCACAGGCATAAATTTATCATTCTGACTGGCAGCCCACTGATTTAATGAATATCGCTGGTTCAACGGTCCGTCCATTGGTGTGGTTTTTAACATGAGGGCCAGCAATTCGGCATTAAGGTTTCTTTCGTCAATTTGGTCAATGGCAGGCAGATTCAAAGCCAGAACAGCCTCCTTAAAAACCTCTTCCGTTGGATAGGGTAAAATTTCTATCTCACTTAAATAG
>JAYSOP010000367.1:0-10142 GCA_043722905.1 Chryseolinea sp. | reverse complement strand
TCAAAATTCAAGTTCTGAAAAAAAGCCTTGGCATACAGGGCTGATGTGTTTCCAATATCACCGCGTTTGGCATCCGCAATGGTAAAAATATCGGGTGGAATGTAGCCTAAAGTTTTCTGGAGACTCACCCAACCCGCGGGTCCCAGGGCTTCATAAAAGGCAATGTTTGGCTTGTAGGCAATACAGTAAGCATGCGTTGCATCAATGATCTGTTTATTGAATTCAAAAACAGGATCCTCATACCTGAGCAAATGTTTCGGTATTTTATCAGGATCAGTATCCAGCCCGATACACAGATAAGACTTTTTGATTTTAATTTGTTCGAAAAGCTGGGCGGAATTCATTCACCAAAAATAACTTTAAAATTCAATGTTTGAATTAGTTTGAAGTTTAAAGTAATCAGGCTTGAAGATTATTAAAGCCCGTTTGTTAGATCGAATCCAAAATTTTAAACCCAGATGACGGGTTAACAGGGGGAGGCGTGTTCTGAGCAGGGACGGATGAACGCCAGCCTACCTTAGATCAATCACTTCAACTCCGGGATATTTTTTGGGATCAAATGAAAAGAAACTATCCGGCACATTGGAACTGGGAGTAAATTTTGTGATGGTATATTTATACCGGTTGCCGCCTTTGTCGAACATGGTGAGGCTTTGTATGATCTTATCTTTTTTCTTGATCAGCAATTTAATCTTAAAATACTGAGCGTCTTTTTTCTCAGGCACCAGGTCAATTTCCTCACACATAACACCGCCCTCGGTCTTGTCCTGGATGTAGAGATACTTGAAATCCTTTTCGTAGATCTCATATATTTTTAGCGGGTTGATGTCGCCTGAATTCTTGTCGTAGGTATCGATATTTACTTCCTTCACTTCCGGAAGGTAGGTCCACACGGTAGCACCGTTATTAATCACTTCTTGTTCCGGTAAGGCAATTCGGAACTTTTCACCTTTTACAGTCAGTTTGCCTTTAAATTCCTCGTTTACTTTTTCAACGTCATTGGTCAGGGCGTAAGCAAAATTCGCTTCATACGCCGGGATGGATTTATACTTATTACCCATGGCTTCAAGAACCTCCAGTGCTTTGGGATCGTATTGCGCAAAGGTAACTTTTACCAAAACCAATAGAATGACTGCTAAAAAGGATTTTTTCATGGTATCGGGTATAAAAGTTATGGTTGACTGTGTTTTTCCCGCAGGTTATTCAATAATTGTTCCAAACTTATCTCGTCGCTGATTAAAACTTCCCGGGCCTTACTTCCTTCAAAAGGACCCACGATGCCAGCCGCTTCAAGTTGATCAATCAACCTTCCCGCCCGGTTATAGCCAAGTTTAAGCTTTCGTTGGATGAGTGAAGTGCTACCCTGCTGATGCATTACTATGAGTTTAGCAGCTTCTTCAAAGAGGGCATCTCTGTCTGAAAGATCAACATAATTTGGTCCACTTTCATCATCTCCCTCATATTCAGGTAGCAGATATGCCGAGTCATATCCTCGCTGTGATCCGATAAAGTCGCACACCCTTTCAATTTCAGGGGTATCTACAAAAGGGCACTGCAACCGGATTATGTCAGACCCTGAACTCAAAAGCATATCGCCCTGGCCAACCAGCTGGTCGGCCCCACCCGTATCTAAAATAGTTCTTGAATCTACTTTGGAGGTAACTCTGAAGGATAACCTGGCCGGAAAATTGGCTTTGATAACTCCGGTAATAACATTGACCGAGGGGCGTTGTGTTGCCAGCACGAGGTGAATACCAATAGCACGCGCAAGTTGGGCGAGGCGCGCTATAGGGGTTTCTACTTCTTTTCCTGCCGTCATCATTAAGTCCGCCAACTCATCAATCACCAGTACGATATAGGGAAGGAAGCGGTGACCTTCTTTTGGATTCAACTTTCTCGCTACAAATTTTGCATTGTATTCTTTCAGGTTCCGTGCGCCGGCATCTTTGAGGATCTCGTAACGGTTCTCCATTTCTATACAAAGCGAATTCAGCGTATGCACAACTTTACGGGTATCAGTAATGATGGCCTCTTCACTGTTGGGAAGCTTTGCCAAATAATGACGTTCCAACTTTGAATACAACGACATCTCTACTTTTTTCGGATCAACCAAAACAAATTTCAGTTGTGAAGGATGTCTCTTATATATCAATGAGGTCAGGATAACATTCAGGCCAACGGACTTTCCCTGACCAGTGGCTCCGGCAACCAGCAAGTGTGGCATCTTCGCCAGATCGATCACCAATACTTCATTGGAAATTGTTTTTCCTAAAGCGATCGGCAGTTCTTTATCAGTTTTGGCAAAGGCCTGTGTGGCAAACATGGATCGGATGCTCACCATTTCACGGTTCTTATTCGGTACTTCAATACCAATAGTACCCTTTCCGGGGATGGGTGCAATAATACGGATGCCCAAAGCTGATAAGCTTAACGCGATGTCATCCTCCAGATTTTTAATTCGCGAAATTTTGATCCCGGCATCCGGCACAATTTCATACAATGTAACGGTAGGGCCAATCGTTGCTTTGATACTCTGGATCCCGATCTTGAAATTTACCAGGGTAGCCACAATCTTGTCCTTGTTCTGATTGAGTTCCTCCTGGGTAACGCCGGCTTTGCCCGAATCATACTCACTTAACAAATCCAGCGGCGGAAATTTATAACTGCTCAATTCCAGCGTAGGGTCATAGGCACCGTGTTCCTCTACTAACTGTTCCGCGATTTTATCTGTTTCCAAACGTTCCTCGACTGTAAACTGAGGTTCAACTTTTGGACTTTCTTTTTTAGGCAGCACACGTTCAACTTCCAGTTTTATTACGGGAAGTGGCTGAATGATTTCAGGGGGCTTGGTTGTTGGGGTTGAAATCAATTCTGAAGCCCCGGCGTCTTTTAAAGGATCGACCCATTTGTCTTCATCGTCGGTATATTTTGAAAACAAAGGGTCATCTTCATCCGCGATGGCCGCTGATCCCATTGGCTTTGGATCCCTCAGCTGGAATGCAGGAATAGCGGTAACGTTGAAATAAAAAATAATAAAGATGAACAACGTAAGAATTAAAATCAGAAATGTTCCCCACCCGAACATGCCATAACTCAATTGCGCCAGTAATAAACCAAAACCACCTCCGAGTATTTGCCATGCATGCCCGCCCTGATTTATCTCAACCATGTAACCCAGCATGAGACATAACCACAGAATTGAAAAAAAAGCGAATATGGTATAGGATGAAAGCCTTACAATTTCTTTTTTGAAAACGATTCTGAATCCCGTGAGAAAGAGTAGCGGAGGAATAAAAAAAGAGGCGATTCCAAACCAGCGGAAAATAAAAAAATGTGAAATGATAGCGCCGTAAAGACCCAACCAGTTGCTGATTTCCTTTCCTTGTAGCGAATCAAAAATACTTTGAAGGCTTTGGTGAGTGCCCACCTCACTGAAATCTGCTTGTCCGGTAAACATGTAAGACAGTAAAGCAAAAAACATATACAGTCCGGCAATGATTAAAAAGAAACCCACAGCCAGTTTTAACCTGGGATCTCTAAAAAAGGAAAAATTAGGTCCTGAACCGGACGGCCTGGACTTCTTTTCCTTATCAGGCTTTTTAAAGGTATTGGATTTATAGGTGTTTTTTGCCATGTCTCTATCCGTAAAACTAAATAAAAACATTGAATCGCGCGCTTCGGGAAAGAGTTTACTTACACTTTATCGTTAAGCCACCTGCCGGAAGCTTTAAGTTTATTGAAAGCCTCTCCATCCTTGATTTCACAAGTCATATTCTAAGGAAGTCAGGCCAGCGTTCATTTCAATATCCAATAGGTACCCGGTTACCGGAGGTTTAGCACCTTTAAAAAATCTCTTCCGGGAAAACATTCCTGAAGTCATGGAACTTACGAGCAGGTGGAAGCTCGTTAAAAATTAATCGATGGATGTTTATGTGAAGTTACAAAAGCGACATTATCTCGGATGAGATTGTGAAACGCACCTTACTTCTTCAATGCTGGATAAAAAGGTAAGGTAGTTGTATCTACCTCAAAATCTTGCGGAAACAATTTTTATGTCCGCATCCTTCCAGGCCTTCTCAAAGCGCTTCGCAGTTCCCGCCCCGGTGCTTTTATTATTCTGTTTTAGCTGACACACCTCCAAACCCTTTAACGACCAACCATTTTCAGGATTTCGCTTTAGATCTTCCTGAAAAATCTTTTCGCCCTCCGCATATTTTCCAGCATCAGAAAGCGCCGCCCCCAAATAATGCCGGGAGAAAATTTTCCAGTCAGGCGGCTCATTATACCGGAGGCCATCCTCCTTCACCACCGCCTGATAAAGGGTCTCGATTCCCTCATTAACTTTATTTTGTTTCAGCAACAATTCTCCCTTTAGAATGTGCAACGGCACCTGCACAATATCGGAAGCTGCATTAAAAGAAAAATATAATGCTTTCAATGTATCCAGTTTGCTGAGGGAATCCAGTTGAAGCCATTCTTTTTCTGCGCCCTCAAGATTATCCGAACGAAGCAATGCCATCCCTCGCGCAAAATGCCTTATCACATGCGGATAAATCAAATTGGGATCAGGCTTCGGCAATGATAAAATATCATTCCATTTACCAAACCGGGTGTACGCAATGATAGGCTCGGCCATGAGATATTGTGCAAAACCCGCATTTGCGACAGCCACCAGACTTCCCTTGTACCCCAACTTCATGGCTGTGCGCAGCGCCAGATCGCTCCTACCCTGCATGTAAGAACTGAAACTGATGAAATCGATATTGTGCGGATAGTACATCAGGCGGTAGAGTCCGCGATTGTCGGAGATAGATAAGTAACTTTCATCTGCTGAAACCGCCTTTTCATTTGACTGAATGGATTTCCCATATTGTCCTACCCGTAGATAAATGTGCGCCGGCATGTGAACAATATGACCTGCACCTGGCATTGATGTCTCCAGAAACTTCGCACTGGCCATCGCTTGATCCGGTGCTGGTGAAGCTTCTACTAAATGAATATAGAGATGGTGCGCCCCTGAGTGTTCCGGAAATTTTTTCAAAACATTTTCTAAAATCAATTTTGCCTGTTGGGTAGCGGGCTTTGGACTTCCATCTTTTTCCCAATAGTCCCATGGCATGGTATTCATAATGGCATCCGCGCAAAGCGTTTGTGCTTCCACTGCTTCCGGATATTTTTTCGCCAGTTTGGTCATCGCCTGACTATAAGCCTGATTTAAAGAATCCCTTACTTCGTATGACTTTCCATTGTATCGGGTAGCGAGCGCTTGCATAAAATCCTTTTCAAAAGGCGTGCTTTTCGCATTTCTTTTTATGGCATTTCGAATGGCTTCGTAAGCTAATCTTTCCCTGTCCTGCGGATTAATATCATTCAGGTTGGGTCCATACGCCAATGCCAGTCCCCAATATCCCATAGCAAAATCGCTATCCAACTTTATCGCGTGCCTGAATGATTGAATAGCCTCCCAATGATTAAATCCATAGATCAATTTCAGCCCCTGATTAAAAAAATCCTGTGCTTTGGATGAACTGGTAGTAACGGAAAACCGGAGATCGCCCAAACCAGGAAAAATCATGGCTGGTGCGGTCGTAGTATCCTCCCAATTTACCAGAAAGGTCCCACACATAGTTAAAGTTGTGTTCACTGCTTTTTTATAAACAGGTATGGAGTTCCTGTACAAACCCGAAGACAAAAACAGTACACATAAAAATAAAACACCAGGAACAACAAGGAATTTATATTTCATATCATGGGGTTTTTCAGCTTCGCACATAAAATTCTGGCAAAGGGTTACGTTTAAAGAAAACGAGAATGTAAGACGGGGCACGATTTTAGCCCTATTTATTAAATTAAGAAAATAAGAACCATGAAAACAAGCAAAACAATCCTTATAATAATGACTTTTTTCCTGCTTTTATCCTGTCGGGAGGAAGATAAAAAGTTTGCTTCGATAGTAGGCAAATGGAAGGGGACTTTGGCAGAGATTCAGATAAAACCCTTTGGTTTGCCGACCCCATTCGGAAGGGAAGATGAGAATTTTGCCGCTGAAATAGAATTCAGACCAGATGGTACCGTCATTCTTTTACAGAATGGCCAACCCATTGAAGGGTCCTATCAGGTGGTGGATGAAAAGCTAATAACGGATATCGAATTCAACACCGGATGGCTTGATATCACCGGCACCTACACGATTCAGGAATTAACGGAGACAAAACTCGTTTTCTTTTTAGAAAGGAAAAATGAGACCATTACTGATCCGGATAGTGGCACGTCTGTTTCTGGTGACATCAAGGCCACCCTTCACTTTGAACGGATTTAAGGTAATGAATTCGCGATGGCCTTTTTGATACGCTTAATGAGGAGAGGACCTTCATAAATAAATCCGGTATAAAGCTGGATGAGGTCTGCTCCTGCCTGCAACTTTTCCAATGCGTCAGCCGGTGACATAATACCACCTACTCCTATTATAGGAAAATCTTTGCCGAGTTTTTGTCGCAAATACCTGATTATTTCCGTTGACTTTTTGGCCAGTGGCTTTCCGCTTAAACCTCCTTGTCCAATTTTTTCCAAGGTCATAACATCGGTTCTTAGGCCTTCACGCGAAACGGTAGTATTGCTTGCTATTACTCCATCGAGGCGTGTGGCTTTTAAGATTTCAACGATATCGTCTAATTGACCCGTTGTAAGGTCTGGCGCGATCTTCAACAACACGGGTTTCACAAGGGCTTTTTGATCGCTGAGATTTCTGACCGTTTGGAGCAACTTCAGCAAAGGTCCTTTTTCCTGAAGATCCCGCAGCCCGGGAGTGTTGGGCGAGCTTACGTTTACTACAAAATAGTCGACATAATCATAAAGAACGTCAAAGCAATAGGTGTAGTCTTGATGGGCGGTTTCGTTGGGTGTGTCTTTATTCTTTCCAATATTGCCACCGACAATAATATTCTGACTTCTTTTTTTCAGCCTTTCAACCGCCGCAAGGACGCCTTCATTGTTAAATCCCATCCTGTTGATTAAGGCCTGGTCGTTGGGTAGTCTGAACAACCTGGGTTTCGCATTCCCGGCCTGCGGTTTTGGAGTCAGCGTTCCAATTTCAATAAAACCAAATCCCAGGTCAGCCAATTCATCGATAAGTCTGACATCTTTATCAAAGCCGGCAGCTAATCCAACAGGGTTCTTGAAAGTCAGACCAAACACTTTTCTTTGTATCTTCTGATCTTCAAAGCCATAAAGCAATTTTAATGCAGACTTAAATCCGGGTAGCCTTGATTTTAAATGTAGTATTTTGAAGACAAGGTGATGTATTCTTTCCGGATCAACCGAAAACAGCAGGGGCCGAAAGATTTTATACATAAGCCTTCAAAGTTAAATTAACCTGAGTACTTTCCCCCGGGATTGTTCTTTATTAGTTGGTTTTTTCTATTTTTGGCCTGTAAACAACCAAAAACTATTTGACCTTAAATAAATATTCATGAAAAAAAGTGTAAAATTCTTGTGTGTGATCGCATTGGTATTCTCCGTCACGTTTGCTTCGGGCCAGGCTCGTTACGACAAAGGTGATGTGTTGCTAAACGCCGGGATTGGTCTTGGCTACTATTTTGCCGGAGGAGTTCCGCTTCTTCTTTCAGCAGAATTTGCGGTTAATGATGTTTTCACTGTAGGACCCTATCTGGGATATACTTCTTATAGCTATAGATATAGTGGATTTGGAACAGGCTACAATTACAAGTATACTTTCTTTGACCTGGGAGTAAGGGGTTCCTATCATTTCAGCGAACTATTTGAAATCAGAAATGAAAAAGTAGATGTTTATGGAGGCGCTTTTCTGGGTTTTGTTGTCTCCAGCTATTCCGGTGATAATTTCTCAGGCTATAATGATCCATATGCAGGTGCGCTTAGACTTGGTATTCACGCCGGTGCACGTTATTTCTTTTCCGAAAAAGTGGCAGGTTATGCTGAACTGGGTTATGGCATAGCGTCATTGTCTTTAGGCTTAACCTTTAAGTTATAAACCATCCGAATTTTAGAAAAACAGCCCGGTCATCCGGGTTTTTTTTTGCCTGCTATTCTGGCTCCACCGTTTTCCTTCATGGAATAACAGAGCCAATACCCTATACCCCTATACCTTTATACCTTTTTACCTTTTTACCCCCCCCGATGGCATGACTTTTAAGCACTCGAAAAGAAAGAAAAGCTTATGAGAAAAATATACTTTACCACAATAATTTTACTGACCCTTTCAGCCGCTTCACTGGCCCAGGTGCGCGTAGGGCCTTTCCTCGGTTATGGTGATGGGCTGGGACTTTGGGGCCTGGGAGTACATACTGAATTACTCGTGAGTGAAAAATGGAGTATTAACCCCGTGTTCATACAATACTTCCCTAAAGAACTGACAGGCGCTTTCAGGAAAAGCGCGTGGGAACTCGATCTCAATGCAAACTATTATCTGATCAATGGGGAGGTAGGAAAACTATACGGGTTAGGGGGAATCAACTATACTCAAATCAGATTTCGCGACCGCAATTCAATGATGGAAGAGGCTGTTAACGATGGTAATTTAGCTTTGAACCTTGGCCTTGGAACCATCTTTCTTATCAATAATATTATGCCTTTTGCTGAAGCAAAATATACCTTGGGTGGATACAGTCAATTAACCGTTTTTGTTGGCGTGAAGTTTCAACTTGGCGAAAGTACACTTGAGGACGATTATTAATCTTCATACTCATTTTACTTTTTCAAAAGAGTTAGCATTGAAGGAATCTTACTACCAACCAATGAGTAATATCTGTGGACTAATATTTAGCTTCTGGGGTGAAATTCCTGAATAACCTGGCGGAGGTAATCTCTGTCCAGGTGCGTATAAATTTCTGTGGTGGTGATAGATTCGTGGCCCAACATTTCCTGAACAGCCCGAAGGTCGGCTCCTCCTTCAATGAGATGCGTGGCAAAAGAATGTCTGAAGGTATGGGGACTAATCCGTTTCTTCAACCCAATGGCTAGGGCAAGGTTTTTAATGATGGTGAACACCATTACCCTGGTGAGTTTACGTCCGTTTCGGTTGAGGAAGGCAAAAGATTCAAACCCTTTTTGGGGAGTTTTGAGAGGCGCCTTTCCGCGAATTTGTTCCAGGTAAATATCCAGGAATTTTAGCGCATCCCTCCCTATGGGAACCTGCCTTTCTTTGTTGCCCTTTCCCAACACCCTGAGAAAACCCACATCCGCATGAATGTTATTGATTTTAAGATTAACCAATTCTGAAACACGTAAACCGGAACTGTACAAAACTTCCAGAATGGCACGATTTCTTGCTCCCTCCGGAGTGGAAAGGTCAATTGCGTCCAGCAATTTTATGATCTCGGGATAACTTAATGTGTCCGGAAGTTTTCTGCCAAGTTTTGGTCCTTCAATGAGACTGGTGGGATCTCTGTCAATCATTTCCTCAAACAGGAGGTATCTGTAGAATGCCTTGAGCCCGGAAATAATCCGCGCCTGACTTTGGGCGCTCATTCCTAATTCCGTAATATATTGCAGAAACTCATGCAGGTGTTTTGCCGTTATGCTTGTGGCCGGAAGATTTTTGTCTTTCAAGCCGAGGAATTGTCTTAATTTTTCAACATCCCCCACATAGGCTTCCACGGAATGGGAAGACAGTGAGCGTTCAAGCTTAAGGTAATTTTTGAAGTCCTGAATCTGATTTTCCCACATTGCCAGTACGAAGTACTCAAAAAAGCCGACCATTGACAAAAGACAGTTTTACAACACGTCATCAGAATACAACGTGATAGTAAACCACTGGCAATCCTCTTGCGCTACGCTCGTAACTTTTTTTACTATCTTTCACGCATGAAAATCCAGATCATTAATGGCCCTAACCTGAATCTTTTGGGAAAGCGGGAAACATCCATATATGGCAACCAATCCTTCGAGGATTTTTTTGAGGAACTTAAAAAACGCTATTCTGAAGTAACATTTTCATATTTTCAGTCAAACGTTGAAGGGGAAATCGTAAACAAACTTCATGAAACCGGTTTTGATTTTTCGGGAATTGTCCTGAATGCCGGTGCCTATACGCACACCTCCATCGCCATACATGATGCGATCGGCGGAATTAAAACGCCGGTGATCGAAGTACATATATCCAACGT
>JAYSOP010000366.1:0-2962 GCA_043722905.1 Chryseolinea sp. | reverse complement strand
AGGAAGTAAGCGCGCGTGATAAAGGGGATTGGGGTGGATTGGTAATTTTAGGTAAAGCTTATACCAACCAGGCTAATCCTGCCATCGAGGGAATTTCTCCCACCGTTAATTTTGGCGCAGCAGACCGTGCTAACGACAATGACAACTCAGGAATTTTTAAATATCTGCGGGTTGAATATGCAGGTATTGAATTAACACCTAATAACGAAACCAACAGCATCACAATGGGTGGTGTAGGTAACGGCACTCAAATGGAATATGTTCAGGTTTCTTTTGGAGGCGATGACGGCTATGAATGGTTCGGTGGAACTGTTAACGCCAAGCATTTGATTTCACTTTCAACATGGGATGATGATTTCGATGTTGACTACGGCTATAGCGGTAATGTTCAGTTTGGACTTGTCGTGCGAAATCCGTTTTCAGCTGATCAATCGCAGTCCAACTCTTTTGAAACAGACAATGGTCCAAATGATAATGACACTGGTGCAGGAACTTATACCACCGGAACATTCTCAAACATTACGGTTTACGGGCCGTTGGACAGAATCGGTAGATCTCTTTCTGCCAATAATGTTCATGCGATCGACATGCGCAGGAGAACTGCTGTCTCAATTTTTAATTCTGTAATAGGCGGCTTTCCTACCGGATTGCGTTTCAATCAGAATACATCTTATGCTAATTATACAAGCGGAACACCTGCCGGAGTTTTGGCAAACAATGTATTGGTTTCCGGCGGTGGCACAGCGATCAGATATGCCATCGGAAGCGGCGTAACTTTTACGGCCACCGATGTGCAAACCTATTGGGAGAATAATAATACGGTGATGAATATCCCGCCTAATGATGATACTCAAACAGGTGTTTATACAACCCTTGGTTTGCGGATTGATAATTTCTTTGGACGTTCGTCAACAGCAACATATCCTTCTAATCCTGACTTTACGTTATCATCTGGTACTGCTACCATCGCAACAGGTGCCAGTTTTGCTAATGCAAAGTTTGATGAAGCGGGACGCTCTGCATTCTTCGATGAATCAGTTACCTACAAGGGAGCATTCGGCACAACCGACTGGACAGATGGTTGGGCTGAATTCCGTCCTATAGAAAAGGCTTATTAAAAATTTGATTTGGTTCTAATAAAAAAAAGACTTGCCATTTGTGGCAAGTCTTTTTTAATTTAACTGCATGAAAGTAATTTGGTTGTTGATCATTACCGTCTTTAATTTTTCCTGTCAGTCTTCCCCCGATTACAGGCCTGAATCATATTTAGATCCACTTGAAAAGGATAAAGTGTTACAGCAGATTATCCGCTATGCAGGCAAACTTCCTGAAAAAGCGACCGACTCGTTGAAGTTTAATAATGCGTATGATGCGTATTATCAGGAGTTGGCTTCAAGACATCAGTTAACACACTATTATGCATCGGATAATGGCGAACGCTTTTTTATGTTGCAGAGACAAGCGCCCAGCCTTCAAAAAAAGTACGTCGCGATCGGCGGGAGAATGAGAATTATTGAATCTGACAGTCTCATAGAATATGAGGAAGTATTTCGCACCTGGAAAATGATTTCCGATACCCTCTCGCAAAGAGGGGCATTATTGTTTGATAAGATGGTGAAAGGTGAATCGTTGGAGCCCTATCTCACTAAAAATTCCAATGGAATTGAATACATCGAATTTCCGGATGATTATGTTTACTATGACAAAGTATCAAGGTCGTGGAAGTCGAAAAGATTCGGGTCAGTTGAAGAAATGGTAGAAAAAAAAGATTGAAGTGATTCCGATCCAGGCAACGGTTAAGTTTCCAAGTTGCCTCGCGTTTGAATAAACAGGGAGAGTATATTTTATACGCGATGTTTCCTTTTTTACCTTTACACTTGAGAAAACACTAGGACTGGAGTGAGCAGCATGAATAGAAAAAACATTTTTAAAAGCATGGTGTTAGATTAGGTATATCAGGCGAAATTACAGAAAAAACTTACTGCTGCACGCTAATGGATAATCTAAAGAATGTTTTGATCACCGGAGGAAGCGGTTTAATCGGAAAGCGGCTAACAGCGTTGTTAATGCAGAAGGGATATTCTGTTTCTCACCTCGGAAGGTCTGAAGGAAAGATAAGAGGCGTCGGATTCTTTAAGTGGGATGTTGCCCATCAGACCATTGAATCTAAAGCGCTGGAAAATGTCCAAACCGTTATTCACCTGGCAGGGGCGGGGGTAAATGATCAACGATGGAGTGACCAACGAAAGGACGAAATTTTACGAAGCCGCACGGAGTCCACACAGTTGTTGAAGCATACATTGGAGAAAATGGATCATCAGGTAAAAACATTTATTTCCGCATCTGGAATAGGATACTACGGTTTTGCTGGCGGCGACAAAAATTTTGTCGAGGAGGATCCTGCTGGTACAGACTTTCTTGCAAAAGTGACCGCCGCATGGGAGCGCGAATCGGCTAAGCTAAAGGATATCGGGCTTCGCGTAGTAAGGATACGGATTGGTGTTGTGTTAAGTAATGAGGGAGGCGCCCTGAAAGAACTGGCTAAGCCCATAAAGTTAGGGGTCGGGGCCCCGCTCGGCTCAGGAGAGCAATTCCTAAGCTGGATACATATCGATGACCTTTGTAACATTTTTATTAAGGCCATCGAAGACAAAGCAATGGAAGGCATTTACAATGGAGTGGCCCCGCACCCGGTAACTAACAAAGCGATGACGCGGGCGATTGCTAAAGCCTTAAACAAACCACTCTTGCTTCCACCCATACCCGCGCTCATAATAAAGATGGTTGTAGGCCCGGTCGCGGAAATAGTATTGAACGGCAGCGTGGTGTCTTCAAACAAAATTCAGAAGGCGGGATATGAATTTAAATTCCATGAAGTGGAGGCGGCTTTGAAAGACCTGTTACAATAATTTTCGCCGATGAGTCTTCGCGGCCTGAGGTATGAGATGCATTAATACGACCC
>JAYSOP010000365.1:0-3499 GCA_043722905.1 Chryseolinea sp. | reverse complement strand
GGCACTGAATCTTCTTTTTTAGCAAACTCTTCTATCGGTATACAGCTACACATTAGGTTCCGGTCTCCGTAAGCGTTGTCAATCCTGCTGACAGCAGGCCAGAACTTCGATTCCTTAACGAATGGCAGCGGGTAGGCAGCTTTCTGCCTGCTGTAGGGACGCGTCCAGTCATCCGCTGTGATTACGGCTGCGGTGTGCGGTGCATGTTTAAGGACATTATTTTCTTTGTCGGCTTTACCTTGCTCTACTTCCAGGATTTCATTTCTGATTTCGATGAGCGCGGAGCAAAAGCGGTCGAGCTCTTCCAGGGGTTCGCTTTCAGTCGGCTCAATCATTAACGTACCGGCTACTGGAAATGAAACGGTGGGCGCATGGAAACCATAGTCCATAAGACGTTTGGCAATATCCTCTACTTCAATTCCGGCTTTTTTGAAATCGCGGCAATCCACAATCATTTCGTGTGCACATCGGCCTTTGTTGCCCGCGTACAAAATTTTGTAATGGCCTTCTAATCTCACTTTAATATAATTGGCGTTGAGAATGGCGATCCGGGTCGCATTGGTTAACCCCTCGGCCCCCATCATGGCAATGTAGGCGTATGGAATGGTCAATATGCTTGCGCTTCCCCATGGCGCTGAGGAGACTGCGTGGATAGCTTCCTGACCTCCGGTTTTAATAATCGCATGACCTGGGAGAAAAGCTTTCAGCTTGTCGTTCACGCAAATCGGGCCCATTCCTGGTCCACCACCACCGTGAGGAATGCAAAACGTTTTGTGTAAATTCAGATGGCACACATCGGCTCCGATATTGGCCGGAGAAGTTAAACCGACCTGAGCATTCATATTGGCCCCGTCCATGTAAACCAATCCGCCGTTCTGGTGAATGACTTCACAAATTTCAGTGATGGAATCTTCAAAGACACCATGGGTTGAAGGGTAGGTTACCATCAGGCATGAAAGTCTGTCTTTATACTGATCGGCTTTTGCTTTCAGGTCAGCTACATCGATTTTCCCTTCTTCGTCGGATTTTACCACAACCACCTCCATGCCGGCCATTACCGCACTGGCAGGGTTGGTGCCGTGCGCGGACGCTGGTATCAGAGCGATATTGCGATGACCCTCATTGTTGCCTTTGTGAAAAGCGCGGATTACCATAAGACCCGCATATTCGCCTTGTGCGCCACTGTTTGGTTGTAGTGAAACTCCCGTGAATCCGGTAATTTCCTTCAGCCAGTTTTCCAGGTTGCTGGTAAGTATGTGATATCCCTCAGTTTGATTGGCGGGAGCAAAAGGATGAATATTTCCAAACTCTGGCCACGTAACCGGAATCATTTCCGTAGTGGCGTTCAGTTTCATGGTACACGAGCCCAGGGAGATCATGGAATGAACCATGGAGAGATCTTTGTTTTCCAGACGTTTAATGTAGCGAAGCATCTCATGTTCCGAATGATGTGTATTGAAGACCGGATGCATCAGGTATGCAGAATTCCTGATCAGCGATGAATGCCACCCGCTTTTTTGACCGTTGGATGAAAATTCTATCCGTTTTTTATTTAGCGCGGCAGCAAATATTTCCAGGATAACCTTTACATCTTCTGATGTGGTCGTTTCATCTAGTGAAATCCCGACGAAGGCATTCCCTGAATATCGGAAATTAACCTCCCGTTTAATAGCTTCCTTTTCAATGGATGGTATATCCTTTACCTCAATTTTTAAGGTGTCGAAATAATGTTCATTTAACTGTTTAATGCCAATGGATTTTAATCCGGCGTCCAGGGCAAGCGTTAGACCATGAATCCGGCCTGCAATTTTCCGAAGGCCCTCCGGACCATGATACACGGAATACATGCCCGCCATGACCGACAACAATACTTGCGCGGTGCAGATATTGGAGGTAGCTTTTTCCCTTCTGATGTGTTGCTCCCGGGTCTGCAATGCCATGCGGTAGCCTGGATTGCCGGAGGTATCAATGGAGGCACCGATGATCCTGCCCGGCATTTGTCTTTTAAATTCTTCTTTTGTGGAGAAAAAAGCGGCGTGAGGCCCGCCAAAGCCCATCGGCACACCAAACCGCTGCGAAGAACCCACCGCTACATCGGCCCCCATTTCTCCCGGGGATTTGATCAGCAGTAAGCTCATGAGATCAGCTGCCATCACAACAAACAAACCTTTCTCGTGCGCGGATTGAATGAAGGATGAGTAGTCTTTTACGGCGCCGTTATTGTCAGGGTTTTGAATCATGACCGCGAAAAAATCAGCATCGGCAAGGGTTAGTTTTTTCAGATCGCCAATGACAAGTTCAACGCCAATTGGAGCTGACCGTGTTTTCAGTACATCAATGGTTTGAGGGAAAACATTTTCATCCACAAAAAATTTGTGTGCTTTGTTTTTGGAAGCTTTGCGCGAAGCGTGAAATAGATGCATGGCCTCGGCAGCCGCAGTGGCTTCATCCAGTAATGAGGCATTCGCAATCTGCATACCCGTTAAGTCAATTACCATCGTTTGGTAATTGATGAGTGCTTCTAGCCTCCCCTGGGCGATCTCCGCCTGATAAGGGGTATAGGCAGTATACCAACCCGGGTTTTCCAATATGTTCCTGAGGATGACGGGCGGTGTAATAGTATTGTAATAACCAGTCCCAATAAAAGATTTGAACAACTTATTTTTAGATGCCAGCGCCCGGAAATGTTTTAAGAATTCAAATTCCGATTGTGCTTTGGGCAAATCAAGCGGATTTTTGAGCCGGATCTTGGATGGAATTGTTTCCGCAATAAGGTCATCAATAGAATTGGCCTTGATAACCTTCAACATTTCTTTAATCTGCTGAGGGTCTGGGCCTATATGCCTGGATTCAAATTTTTCTACGTATTGTGAATTTATATTCATTGATTGAGTTTAGTCGTCATGCTAAAAACTTGTCTATCGCGGGAGCCCTGATGTTCCCTGAAGCTTAGGGCTTAATTTTGGTTTGTTATACTATATCGGGCTTCCGGAAATGCTTTTACGGTAGATCGATCTCATTCAGCCCACGATCTGGTCACTATCGCAAAGGTAATGCAGATAACACAAATTATCAGGAGAAAGGTTAAGCCGGCAAAACCTTTTTCTTGCTCCATAATTATTTTTGCTATCGTGAACGGTTTATTTAAAATAGTGGTAAAGTAAATTAGTTTTGAGTGTGCATTTACTTTAAAAAATGATCCCGGCACGGGTCTACAGAATTAGAGACATGAAAATAAGGCATTTTGCAATTTTAGGCCTCCTGGCTGGCACTTTAGGGCTTCGCGCGCAGGACAAAATGGTTCAGCGTTATGGAGAACTCATTACCCAGGAAGATCTAAAGGAAAACTTATCCATTCTGGCCTCCGATGCCCTGGAAGGCAGGGAAACAGGAACCCGTGGTCAAAAAATGGCCGCTTCCTTTATCCGTTACCATTTTGAAGCATTAGGTTTAAAGGGTCCTGTCAATGAGAGCTTTTACCAGCCTCTGAATTTATATA
>JAYSOP010000364.1:0-2909 GCA_043722905.1 Chryseolinea sp. | reverse complement strand
GGAAAAATTCAAGCCATCAGCAAGCAAACCGTTAATACGAAAGTAATTAATATAGCCGATGAAGTGAACAGCGGTCTGGGATTGATTACTTTTTTTGGTCATTCTGCCCCCACTACCACAGACTTTGATATAGGGCTGGTCACAAATCCAGTGATGGGATACCATAACACAGGGCGATATCCGGTTATCCTGATGAACGGATGTGACGCAGGCGCCTTTTTTCTGAACGCAAGTATTTTTGGCGAGAATTGGATTAACACACCAGACAAGGGTGCCGTAGGTTTTATTGCTCACAGTGCCTACGGGCTGGTTAGTTCACTTCAAATTTATTCCACGATTTTTTATCAGGTAGCCTTTGGAGATTCTGTTTTTATAAAAAAGGGAATCGGCGATGTGCAGCGAGAGGTTGCCCGGCGGTTTCTTTCTGAATACGGAAATATACCCCACTACACTTCCCAATCTCAACAAATGGTATTGTTGGGTGACCCTGCCCTGAAGATATTTGGTGCCAAATATCCGGACTATGAAATTCAGGAGAACAATATATTTATTTCTTCCCTGGACCAAGAAAGAATTACAGCGGAAACCGATTCGTTTCAAATAAATATACCCATACGAAACTTTGGGATTGCTAAAAATGAGAAGATTCGCGTTGAGGTTAAAAGAAAAATAAATGATAACACAGAGATTGTTTATGATTCCATCATCCAATCGGTTTTGCATAGTGATACGATCGTATTTCTAATCCGCAATTCCGATCACAATGGTTTTGGAAATAATGTATTCTCTATAAAAGTCGATGCTGATAACCTGCGGGAAGAACTAGATGAAACAAACAACGCGGTTTCTTTTGACTATTTTATTCCATTAAATGGTACTAAAAATTTGTATCCTTACCATTACAGTATTGTTAATTCCCGTGATGTTAACCTCTCATTTCAATATTCGGATCCGGGATCGGAGGCACGTGAATATCTTATTGAATTAGATACTGTTAATACCTTTACGAGTCCTTATTTAACACAATTTAAGGTTGCCGCCAATTTATTGGGAAAACAAAATGTTCGCTTGTTAGCGCAAGATACCCTTGTTTATTATTGGCGAACAAAAATTGCACAGCCCCTTGAGAATGAAAGTGTAGACTGGACGACGAGTTCTTTTAGCTACATCAATAATGGCCCTGAAGGTTGGGCGCAGATACATTTTGCACAGTTTGATCAAAATGCACTTTCAGGCCTTGTACATGATGCTGACTTAAGCGGTATCCGGTTTGAGGAGACTGTGAGTGATATAGCCATTAAAACGTTTTCGGCAACTTCAGGAAAGCCTCAGGATTCTATAAGCTTCAAAATAAATGGGGTTGAATTTAATTTATTAAATGAGGGTGGTGCCTGCCGGAATAATACAATAAACCTCGTGGCATTCGACAGAAAATCGACCCATCCTTATGCAGGGATATATTTGAAATGGTATGAAATTTTGTATCAATACGGGGGTAGAAGGCTGTTGTGTGGGAGGGAACCCTATGTGATCAACAGCTTTACTCCGTCAGAACTAGTCACAGGCCAACCGGATCTAATCCAATACGTCGATAACATCCACCAGGGCGATTCCGTTGTGCTATTTAACATGGGTGATGCAGGTTTTAGTTTGTGGCCTGAAAGCGCTATCGTTAAACTGGGTGAATTGGGTATTTCACCTGCCCAAATTGCTGACCTGCAAAACGGACAACCCGTCATTATTTTTGGACGGAAGGGGTCCGCACCCGGAGTCGCTAAAGTATTTCATGCGCCATCGCCAGAACCGTCCCTAAAAATCAATAAAACCATTGCTGGTCGGTTTACTTCAGGAAAAATGACTTCAGTTTCTATTGGTCCGGCGCAACGCTGGGATAAAGTCCTTGTGCAATTTGATGAAACTGAATCGGGCGACGCATTTCATTTCGACATTGTGGGCATCACACCCAATGGAGATTACGATACGCTTAAAACGAATCTGACCATCACTACTGATATATCCCTTATTAGCGCTCAGGAATATCCGGAATTGAAAATTGTCTTCAATACTGCAGACGATATTAATCTAACCGCGGTGCAAATAAAAAAATGGCTGGTACTTTATGAGCCCGTAGCTGAAGGCTTAATTTTTTACAATGGGCCGGTTAGTCAGCAGGTACTGTTTGAAGGCCAAACAATGACGCGTGATTTTGGTTTCTTGAACATTAGCGGAAAAGTGTTTGCCGATTCACTCACCGTGAGGTATCAATTGTTTAACCATGATAATCCCGGATCATCATCTTCATTGCTGAGAATAAAAGCACCTGTTCCCGGTGATACTACCGTGTTTACGTTGCCTTTTAAAACGCATTTAAAAGGTGGAATAAATGATGTTGAAGTATTTGTGAACCCCCGGATATTGCAGGAGAAATTTTTTGACAACAATGTAATCCGGCTAGCGGATCATTTGAATGTATTAACTGACAGGCAGGATCCGGTCATAGATGTTACCATTGATGAAAGACATATTGTCAACGGAGATTTTGTTTCCGTGAATCCACTGATAAAAATCAGGCTGTGGGATGAAACCCCTTATCTACTGAAGAAAGATACCCTTGGAGTAGATGTTTTTCTGGCTTATCCGTGTGCATCGGAAAGTTGTATATTTCAAAAAATTCATTTTTCCCGGGATGATGTGAGCTGGCGGGAGGCAACTGAGGATTCCGATTTTTTAATAAATTTCTCGCCGGCCAATCTTTCTCAGGGCGTTTATCGACTCAGGATAGAGGCCGGCGATGTTAACGGAAATTCCGGTGATACCCCATATGAAATATCTTTTCAAGTTAACCCCACATCTTCTGTTGACGTAACATCGCCCTTTCCCAACCCATTTGAGCTGGAAACCAATTTTGA
>JAYSOP010000363.1:0-3451 GCA_043722905.1 Chryseolinea sp. | reverse complement strand
CCGCACTGGCCCTCGTTGTACTATTGGCAACCGGGCCAACATTCGCACAAGACAATTCCAGTTCCGTCACCTCCACGGGAGATAAGAATAGCGCAACCGTTGTACAGATGGGTGAGCTGAATATTTCTAATGTGACGCAGACAGGGGATAAAAACACTTCCCAGTCCGACCAGATGGGAAATGAAAACGCCGCGGACCAGTACCAGCGAGGCGATGGAAACATGATCATCCTCAACCAAACGGGTGATTTCAATTTATCCGTTCAGGACCAGGAAGGCTTAGGAAATTTTGCCTCCGCCAGCCAGATCGGCAATGGAAACGAAGTCGCCCAAATGCAAATCGGAGTGGGTAATGTAGGCACCGCTCTGCAATCAGGCGATGACAACTATGCTGAACAATATCAGGAGGGTTACATCAACCTTGCCCGAACGACTCAGCAAGGATCCGGCAACGTCTCCCTGCAGGCGCAGTATGGTGATGACAACTGGGGTTTTGTCACCAGCCTGGGCGATCAAAATTATGCAGAACAGGTGCAGTTCGGTGTGTACAATACCATCGAGAACTTTGTGGAGGGAAATCAAAATGTTTCCAGGCAATACCAGATTGGTTTTGCAAACACTTCATTCGCCTCGCAAATTGGAGATGTAAACACAACCTTCCAGTTAACCATTGGTGAATTCAACTTTGCTGAGCTTGTGCAATCCGGTGATGGAAACAGGGCTGAACAACTTCAGGGAGTTGTTTCCATAGATGGTCAGTATTATGGTGACTATTATACATCTGGAAACTATGCAGGTATTTCCCAGGATGGTTTCGAGAACACTGCCCTACAGACACAAACCGGTCCGGGTGGACATTTCGCGCTTACCTTTCAGACAGGTATTGGAAATACTGCCATCACGACACAAACCGGAGATGGTCACTCAAGTACAATCACACAAACGGGTAATGGAAACTTTGCCCGAGTAATCCAAAGTAATAGTGCGGTAACACCCGCGAACTAAAGTCAATTACAATACAAATAAAATTTAATCTTTATGAAAAAAAATGTCTTAGTTGGCCTCGCGCTAATAGTTAGCGCAGGATTTGTCTTCGCTCAGGGTAATGTGAGCACAGTAACCTCAACAGGCAGTGGCAACACCGCCAATGTTTCACAGGCCGGTATAACAAACATGGCTGATATTACACAGGACGGAAATGGAAATACCGGAAATCAAACCCAAGGCGGAACAAGCAATGAAGCGTATATCGACCAAACCGGAATTTCGAATCAAGCCTCACAAACACAAAGTGGCTTTAGCAATTACGCACAAGTTTGGCAATTTTATGGGGCAGAAGGCAATAATTCAGTACAAAACCAGTCTGGAGTCAACAATGAGGCGATAACATTACATTATGTAACGAATCATATTTCAAGTCAAACTCAGGTTGGTGAAAATAACTATGCAAAAACCGATTTAGCCGGAAACCATGATCGAAGCATCCAGAGTCAATATGGTGCCAGGAACTGGGCCGGCACCTATATTACCTACAATGACAATTGGCTAGGTCAAAACCAAATTGGAAATGACAATATAATGTTCATCAATCAAACCGGTAATAATAATATCGGTCATCAATTTCAAGGTGGAAATAATAATAATTCAAATACATACCAAAGCGGAAATAGGAACTGGTCTAGCCAGTTTACACAGGGTAGTAAGAATATAAATGACATTGACCAGGATGGGGATTTAAACACTGCAGAACAACTTCAGGGTTGGTCGAGAATTTATATTGATGGAGTATTTAGCGGTTTTAAATTTGAAGGTGCGTCCGATTCAAGTAATGCAGAAATTGATCAAATGGGTAATAGTAACAAAGCACACCAGTCTCAATTTGGTATCGGCGGCCATTTAGCAAAGACCTTACAAGATGGGTCAGGCAATTTTTCGTATACCCAACAAGGTGGTAATAATCAAATCAGCGCAGTTACGCAAATCGGTGCTGGAAACACATCTTGGGTAAATCAGAACAACTAACCCCAAAGAAACGGTAAAGGAAGATTCAACCTTATGAAACTTCCTTTACTTTTTTTCCTGATTTAAAGAATCTGAAATTAACAATTCAGTCAAACCAGTTAATCAGGTTTGATAATTTAACTAAAAGCTGGCCATAAAATGCCAGTTTTTTTTTATATTTCTTGACCGCTATTATGAAAGACCTCCGAAACTATATTACCTCGGCGTTTACGGTATTCCTGGTACTGTTATCTGGGTGCAACGAGAATACCATTGATCCCGTTTTTTATGGATCCATTGAAGGCACTGTTACCTATGAATCAAGTAGCTTGCCGGCTTTTGGGGTCGAAATAAGTACCTCCCCGGCCACCAGTGTGATCGTTACCGACAGCCTCGGCCATTTTTCCATCCAGGATATCCCCACCGGTGAATACTCCGTTGTCGCTAAGTTGGAATCCTATAAAAATGCAACCAATAAAATCATCGTAACCCGAAACGCCACCACGCAAACAGACCTTCAGCTTTCTCCGGATGCCGCCCCTGCCAAACCTCCGATCGTTGCATTCCCTGCAAACGGCGCTGAAAATATCGGCCGGAATATCACCCTTAAATGGAGCGTGGAGAAAAAAAATAACGACGAACTAAAATATGATGTGGTGTTATATGAATCCAATTTGCAGGAGCCCCTGGTCTCGTTAAAAGATCATCCGGATACGCTCGTCAATGTTGAGAACCTTAAATTCAACACCTCCTATTTCTGGCAGGTGAATGTTAAGAATAGTGCCGGCGTGATCACCAATGGTGAGCTATGGCAATTTAAAACCCTCCCTTTTCCTGACAACCGTTATCTCTTTACCTCATTGAAGGATGGGAACTATGAGATCTACTCCAGTGACGCGCTATCTGAGAATTTGGTGCAACTGACATTTTCCGATAAGGATCAGGTTTATCCCCAGTATTCCAATGACCGGAAACTGATCCTCTACGCGGAAAACACAGACCTCGAATATCAGATTTATATTATGAATAGTGATGGTTCATCACCGTCAAAAATCACCACGCTGCCCCTGGCCGGGTATCACAATGGGGGCAAAGGTTTTTGCTGGTCACCCGATAATGGAAAGATCTTGTATAGCCACTACGATAAGCTGTATACCATCGACCGCAATGGAACCAACCTCACGCTGATATCAACGGCACCCGCTGGCCGTAATTTCAGGGCGTGTGACTGGACCAGTGTTGGAAATACAATAGTGGTCGAAACCGTAGGGGTCTTACCCTATCGATCCGATATACGTTTGATTGATGTGAACACGGGAACAGTGGACATCATCATCCCCGATGACCCAGGAGTGCTACAGAGCCCTTCATTTTCCATCGACGGAAAATATGTTTTGTATACTTACGATGTATCGCAATTTGAATCCGCCACTGGCCGGCAACTGGATAGC
>JAYSOP010000362.1:0-1757 GCA_043722905.1 Chryseolinea sp. | reverse complement strand
GCACGTCTCTTCGGTGCCACCAATACACCTCACGCCTTTGTGTTAAAACGCAATGGAAAAACTTTTGAAGTAGCCTACATCGGAGCCATTGATAATAATTCCCGCAATGGTTCCTTAGCGGATAAAAAATACGTCGAAGAAGCCGTCAATGCCTTGCTTGCCGGACAACCCGTTCCAACCCCTAAGACAAAAGCCGTGGGATGCGGTATTCAGTGGAAAAACAGTTAGACAGGATGAATGAACCCCGAAGAAGGATCCGGATCTATGACCTTCAATTGGATACAGACTTAAGCCCTAGTATGGACCCAATGAGCAGAAAAATAAAAAACAACCGCCAGAAATCAGAAGGCTCTTTGAACAAGATCATCCCCATAATAACAGTTCCGACCGCTCCAATACCCGTCCAGACAGCATAGGCTGTACCGATAGGGATGCTTTGAATTGATTTATTTAAGAAATAGAAACTCAGGGATATGGAAATAAAAAAAACCGATGCCCACCATTTGTTAGCAAAGTTATTAGACAACTTTAAACTGGTCGTAAATCCCACTTCAAAAAATCCCGCAACGATAAGGTACAGCCACGCCATGTGTTCTTAATTTACTTCAAATCTATCTTTGTTTTCGCAACATAATGCGATTTTCAATCTTAACGTTTAGCTTGGGTAAAAATTCGAAATATCTGGTCTTACTCAAGCACAGTTTCTTTTATTTCTTGTTTCAACTTTCATCAAAAGCAAAAGGCATCACCATTTTAAGATGAAAGTACAGTAGATTAAGAACGTCATATCAGATGCAGAAAAAGGGGTTGTATGAGGGGTAAGGAAGATGCGGGGGTTATTAAACCGGCGATATAGTCAGGAGCGTGTTATATTCATGCAATAATCTAAACGCTGGCAACCTTTTTTTATACCCTTCGCAAACTTCCCCTATAACGATGAAAACATTTGATTTGAATTCCGCAAACCAATGGGACTAATTAATTCGATATTAACGTGGGTGATGAAACAGCGAATTCATCAGATCGAGCTATTCAAGAAATATCCCCATGATGTGCAGGAAGAACTTTTCAAAAGGTTGCTTCAGGAAGCAAGTGCAACGGAATTTGGAAAAAAGTACGGCTTCAGTGACATAGAAACCGTCGCCCAATACAGAGAGCGTGTACCTATTTTTACCTATGAAAAACTCTTTCCCTACATCACCCGGCTAATGAAAGGGGAACAAAACATTTTATGGCCAACAGAAATTACCTGGTTCTCAAAATCTTCTGGTACAACTAACCAACGAAGTAAATTTATTCCTGTTTCACAGGAAGCCTTGGCGGAATGCCACTTTAAAGGTGGAAAAGATCTCATTTCCATTTACGTCAATAATTTTCCTGAAACGAAATTGTTTGACGGAAAAGGATTGGCGGTTGGTGGAAGTCATCAGATCAACGAATATGACTCCAGCGAATCTTCTTTTTACGGCGATGTGTCAGCCGTCATCATGCAGAATCTTCCACCCTGGGCTCAATTCATCAGGACGCCAAGCCTGGAGACCGCGCTCATGGGCAATTGGGAAGAAAAGATTGAGAAGATGGCCCTCGAGACAGCCCAGGTAAATGTCACTAACATAGCGGGAGTGCCTACCTGGACTGCACTACTTATACAACGCATTGTTCAGATTGAAAAAAAAGAAAATATTCTCGAGGTATGGCCAGATCTTGAAGTCTTTTTTCATGGAGCAGTCGCCTTTAAACCTTACCGCACCTTATTT
>JAYSOP010000361.1:0-1825 GCA_043722905.1 Chryseolinea sp. | reverse complement strand
TGAAGTTGCGCGATCATGTTATCATTATAAACCGCCAGGCTTTGTGAATAAATATCAAAAGTGGTTTCACCGCGCTTGAATCTCTGTTCCGCCAGCTTATGAGAAGTTTCGTTGTCGAGAAGGGCTTGTGACTGGAGTTTAAAGATTCGCTCACGCATCACATATTCGTTATACAACCTGAGCACTGTATTCCGTACGGATAGCTTTTGCGCGTTCACGTTTTCTTCTGAAATAACCAGGGCCTCCCTATTTTTCTTAATGGTATAAGGTATACTGAAGAAGGTTCCGAGGGAGACGCTCGCACTGATATTGTATTTTGGATAAAATGCCGCCCGGCCAAAGGCGTCAGCTTGTTGGTTTAAAGTAAACTCATTTACGTTTCCCGTCACTCGGATATTATCAAGCCATGCAGTGTTGCTTTGTTTCACGTCAAATTCCGCAATGTTTACCTGTCTTCGCAATACTTCGTTTGAGGGATGATTGCGCCAGGCTAACTGAATCAGTTTTTCTTCCATTGCAGAGGATTGCGTGCCCTCTGGTAAAATGATCTTATTGTAATCTACATTCTGCCCAAAAAGCGGAGAGCTGATCAGGAGTAAAAGGGCGATTTTTTTCATACTACTTTTTTATTTAACATCTATGTTTTCAGGGATCACTTTTGTTCGATTCAATAACTTATACCAGTTCGACCGGGGACAATTTTTTCTGAAATGAAGGGATTTTTATTACCAGTGCGTAAGTGGCATAAACCAGGATATTAACGGGTTTCATAAACATAGCGTCCTGCGTAAAATGGGCGACCGATACAGCAAGAAATGGCGTAATGTATACGAGCATATAGGTTTTTAAAACGGGATCTTCCATAGCAAAATAACCCTGGATACCCTTTACCATCGTTATGAAAAACAGGGCCTGGAAAATAAGCAAGCCTACCCACCCCGTTTCTAAAGCAATTAACAGGTAACCACTGTCAGGATCCCAGGGACCTGCTAACGGATGGCCTGGTGCATATTTTTCACCGTTAGTGCCCACCGTATACAATCCACCTCCAATGGGGTGGGCATGAATATATTCCTGCAGCCGAACGCGTTTTATATCCCGCACGGCCATAGAAGGGTCCTTAGAGGGGTTCAAAGTAGATCGTATCCGGCTCATTGTACCTCCGTAAAACGGGCCGAAAAGCATAGCCGCACCGAAAATCACGATGAGAACAGAACCCACAAGGGTTTCGCGTTTCAACATCGTCAGAACCATAAAAAATGCTATCCCGACGATTACCATAGCCATGGCTGTTCTTGTTCCGGAATAAGACATCGCCACCAACATCATGATCATGAGTAATCCGAATCCAATTCTTTTAAGGGGGTGAAATGGTCCCATGATTAAAGGCATGACACCAAGCGCGCTCGCCGCCATAAAAATTCCGAAAGAGGAAGGATCTGATAAAAAAGAGAATTTTCTTAGTTTGCCCCAGATCATGTATAAATCCATCCGCCCCTCTTTGGCATACATCCAGGTCCATTCAAAATCAGTTAATCCAAAAAACTCCTGATAAAAAGAATACAGGCCCACAACCGAAGCCACAATCAACCATAGCGCAGTAAATTTCTTAACCTCTTTAATAGAAGTAAATAATTGAAAACAAACCACATAGATCAGAAATGAAATATTTCCCCTTAATGAAACAAACCAGGCCAGTGCAGACCCTGAATTGGGATTAAAAAACTGTAAAAACTGATATGCGATGATGATCAGAAAGGTCACCGTGACCGGGTTTTTAAAAAGTGTCCAGTCCTTTTGGTTTTTATTATTAACAAACAATGCC
>JAYSOP010000360.1:0-7465 GCA_043722905.1 Chryseolinea sp. | reverse complement strand
GATGTGGATGCTATTGACTTTGAAAAATCCCGCCTTATGGCTACTTATAAGGGGAATAATCCGGTGAAGGTTTTAATGCCTGCGGGAAAATCAAAACAGGTTTCTTTTGTTTGCGAAGTTTTTGGATACAGGAAATTGCAGAAAGAGTTTGATCCTGCAAACCCGTCAGAAGAATTTTACCTTGATGAGGATGGAAACCTCGTATTGCCATTTGAGTTGATCCGTCTACAAAAGGGAGACATTGCTATTATGTACAATGTTTTTTTCTTTAAAGATGCTGGCGTGATGCGGCCGGAGTCACGTTATGAAGTAAACAATCTGCTTGAATTGCTCAACGAAAACCCTTCCTATAAAATTGTTATTCACGGTCATACCAACGGCAATGCTGCAGGTAAAATTATCAGCATGGGAAGTACAGAAAATTATTACTCGTTAACAGGAACAAAAGAGGGTTTTGGTACAGCAAAAAATCTCTCGGAAGAACGAGCTTTGGTAATGAAAAAATATCTAATCAGTAAGGGGGTGGATGCGGAACGAATGGACATTCAGGCATGGGGCGGTAAAAAGCCTATTCACGATAAGCATGCTGTCCGCGCCAATGAAAATGTGAGGGTGGAAATTGAAATTCTGTCTGATTGAGGTTAAGTACTTTCTACTTCTTTATTGTAATGCCATGAAGCCAAACGGTCGACTTATTAGTATTCTATTGATTTTTGTTTCATTTTCTGCTATTGCGCAGGAAGTCTTTTCACCCTTTTACGTAGTCATAGGAGGTTTTGAAAATGAAGAAAATGCTCAAAAATTTACCACCTACGCTCACAGCGAAAATTTACCAGCTGTCTATGCCTTTAATGAAGAAAGACAAATTTTTTACGTGTATGTCCGTGCAACACAAACCAAAGAAGTCGCCATTGAAATTTTAGATGCTGTTCGTGCTAATTCGGTTTTCAAAGATGCGTGGGTATTTAATGGATTGTTATCTGGAAATAATTCACTGGCGAAAAAAGCGCCTCCAGTAAAAAAATCGGTGGTTCCGGAGCCAATTGAAGAAAAGGTGCTCCCGCCCATAGAAGCAAAAGAGACACCGTCAGTTTCCGTAGCTGAAGAATCAATACCTGCTTTGTCGACGCCCAAACCTATTGGGAAACCGTTTTTGTTCAAATTGATGAATTCAGAAAATGGAAGTCCGGTAAAAGGCCTGGTTCGTTTGCAGGAAACGGAAAAGGCACGTCAATTTCGCGGTTATAATGGTAATGAAAAGGTGTATGTGGCACCGCCGGCGAATCGGTCAGGAAAGTGGTATGTCGTGTGCCAGGTAGTGGGCTTCAAACAATATAAAAAACCTATTCCCTATGACGGGGCCGAAAAAATAAAAGGAGCAAGTGTTGGTTCAGATGAGGAAATCGTTATTCCTCTTGAACTTCTCAGAGTGCGTAAAGGGGATTATATTGAGATGGATGGGGTTAAATTTTTTCACAACACAGCGCTGCTGACGCCGGGGTCTGAGCGGGAGTTAGATGAATTACTAGCAATGATGGAGGGAAAGCCCGACTACCATATCAGGCTACATGGACACACAAACGGAAATGAAGCGCGGGATATTGTTAGTGTAGGCGAAAGCAAGGATTTTTTTAATCCGAGTATTGCAAATGCTAAAACATTTGGATCTGCCAAAGCGCTCTCTCAGTTAAGAGCAGAACTTGTTAAAAAATATTTAGTAAATAAAGGGGTGGATGCAACGCGCATCAGTGTCAAAGGTGAAGGTGGCAAACAAATGATCTTTGAAAGCAGCGGAACACTTGCGGGTATGAACGACCGGGTGGAAGTTGAAATTACCAAACACTAATCAGGAGACTTTCTTTATACCTTCAAATATTACGAAGCACCGGTCATCGCCTTCAACACATCATGTTGTGTAATAATGTGAACTTTTTCCTGGGCGTCACGCACCAACAATGCTTTGTTATCTTTATTGAGGAGGGACGACAACACATCCAGCGTGCTATCAGGCGCGACAAATAGCATAGGTTTATCCATGACTTCACCAACCTGTTTTTTCTGGAGTTGCGGATCCTGAATAATTTTTTCCAGAAGCCCGGATGCACTAATGCTACCAATAAAATGTCCGTTTTCTGTGACAGGCACCTGATCAATCCCTTCACGGTTAAAAACCAGGATGGCTTCACTTACTTTCGCGGACTTGTTAACTGTGATCAGGCTGTCTTTGCCGTTGCGTTGGTTCAGGATATCACGTGCTGAACCGAAGGACCTTGCTTCTACAAATCCATGGTCTTTCATCCATTGATCGTTATAAACTTTAGCAAGGTATCGCGTTCCATGATCCGGTAAAAGGATAACCATGACGTCATCGTTTTTCATATGATCCCGTGCATACTCAATGGCCCCATGGACTGCAGACCCGCTTGACCAGCCTACGAATAATCCTTCTTCCCTGGAAATCTTCCTCGCCATGATAGCGCCGTCCTTGTCCGTTACTTTTATAAAGGTATCAATCACCTCAAAATCGACATTCTTTGGAAGTATATCTTCCCCAAAGCCTTCCGTCATATAAGGATATATCTCATTCTGATCGAAGATTCCTGTTTCCTTATATTTTTTAAACACTGAGCCATAGGTATCAATTCCAAGGCTGAATAAAGACGGTTTTTTCTCTTTTAAATACTTCGCTGTTCCACACATAGATCCTCCGGTGCCAACAGTGGCCACATAGTGTGAGACTTTACCTTCGGTCTGAGTCCAAACTTCAGGCCCCGTGGTTTCGTAGTGCGCCTGGGTATTGGAGGGGTTGTCATATTGATTCGGATAAATCGAGTTAGGAATTTCCTTGTTTAGCTTACGGGCAATTGAGTAGTAAGAACGTGGATCGTCAGGAGTGACATTGGTAGGGCAAACAATCACCTCGGCTCCCACTGCTTTAAGAATGTTGATCTTTTCCTGAGACTGTTTATCAGCCATCGTAAAAATACACTTATAACCTTTTGCAATGGCCGTTAATGCCAGGCCCATGCCGGTATTGCCAGAAGTGCCCTCGATGATCGTGCCACCGGGTTGTAGCTGGCCGGATTTTTCCGCATCCTCAATCATTTTGAGAGCCATTCTGTCTTTTGTACTGTTACCCGGATTAAAATATTCGACTTTGGCTAAGAATGTGCCGGGAATACCCTTGAAAAGCTTATTAAACCTGACCATAGGGGTATTGCCTATGGTTTCAACGATGGAATTAAAAATCATGCTAAGGCAATTATTGGAAGGCAAAAATACAAAAAAGGTGGTAATGACTCTATAAAAGGATTACGCTGCAGCGGCAGCCAGCAGATATAATACAGCCATTCTAATGGCCACTCCATTTTCCACCTGATCGAGAATGATAGAATGCACGGAGTCGGCTGCATCGCTGGTTAATTCTACACCACGATTAATCGGCCCAGGATGCATGATGACAATGGGTTTCCTGAGGTCATCCAACATTTTTTTGTTGATGCCATAGTATATGGAATACTCCCGAAGGGAAGGGAAATATTTTATCTGTTGCCGCTCGAGTTGTATGCGCAAAACATTAGCGACATCACACCATTGAAGCGCTTTCATCACGTCAAATTCAACCTGCACACCAAGTTGGCCAATAAATTTCGGAAGCAGCGTGGGGGGTCCGCAAACCATTACTTTCGCACCTAACTTTTGCAGCGCAAAAATATTTGATAGCGCGACGCGCGAGTGAAGTATATCGCCTATAATGGCAATTTTCTGACCAGTGACATTCCCCAGTTTCTCTCGTATGGAGAACGCGTCGAGTAAGGCCTGGGTGGGATGTTCATGCGTCCCATCTCCGGCATTCACGATGTTGGCTTTGACATGTTTGGAGAGATAATGTGAGGCGCCTGCGCTGGCATGCCGCATCACAACCATATCCACTTTCATGGCCAGTATATTATTTACGGTATCCAGCAAAGTCTCTCCCTTTTTTACAGAGCTATTGGATGCCGAGAAGTTCACAACATCTGCAGACAACCTTTTTTCTGCTAGTTCAAAGGAGAGCCTGGTACGAGTAGAATT
This sequence comes from Chryseolinea sp., assembly GCA_043722905.1. Taxonomy (GTDB): domain Bacteria; phylum Bacteroidota; class Bacteroidia; order Cytophagales; family Cyclobacteriaceae; genus Chryseosolibacter. Next base: position 3,391 of record JAYSOP010000360.1, on the reverse strand, counting down.
TTCAAAGAAAATATTGGCAATTGTTACATCTCTGAGGGAGGGTACTTTTTTGATAGGTCTGTTGATAACTTCTTTAAAATTGTCTGCTGTTTCAAAAATAAGTTCTATGTCTTCCCTGGTAATGTCTTTAATGCCGAGCAGGTGTTTTTGACTGAGTCTAGACATATTTCAATCCTTATTGATCAACCAGATTTTATTTTGTTTGTGACCTTGTGCTTGTAGCTCGACCAACACCTTTTGGGATGCCATTGTATTCACGGTTTTCCCAACGTAGTCAGGTGCAATTGGCAACTCGCGGTTATATTTTCTGTCGATCATGACCAACAACTCTACTTTCGCTGGTCTTCCAAAAGCGATCATCGCATCCATTGCGGCCCGGATAGTTCTGCCCGTAAAAAGAACGTCGTCCACCAACACCACTTTTTTGCCTTCGATTATAAACGGTATCCTGTTCTCGCTGGCTTTGATAGGTTCTTCCCTTCTACGGAAATCATCGCGGTGAAAAGTAGCGTCAAGATATCCGAAGGGTATCTTGCCTTTAATATTTTTTTCAAGGTTTTTATGAATAAGCTCCGCCAGAAAAATGCCCCTGGGTTGCATACCTATAATTACAGTATCAGAGAAATTATGGTGATTTTCAATTAATTCCTGGCAAAGCCGGCTGACCGTGATGTCGAGAAGGTCAGAATCGAGGATAAGTTTTTTCTGCATACTTGCCATGGCAAATATAGGCATTCGAAAGCAGGCATCTGAAAAATTCCTAAAAATTTTAAAATCAAAAGAATGGGCTCTAACGGGAGGCAATCCCTATTTAGGGTAATGAAGCTTATTGATAAAAAAAACTTTGCGTTTTACCGATCCTTCAGGAAGGGTTGTCACTACGTCCTGGACGCCGTAAGCGTACAAGTAGTTATCATACCAGTATTCTAATTTGTTGCTGTCATTTTTTTCTTCCTTTACAATGTCCCCATCATTTAAAGTCCTTATGGGATCTATCGTTTTTCCTTCAAGCACAACGTTATTTTGAATGATTTTGGTGCGAATATGATTATCAAATAAATACAGCAGGGCAATCTTATCAGGCAGAACCTCGAGTTTTACAAACTGTTCCAGGGTAAAGGTTTTTACGTCATTTATTTCAAAACTATTGTCCCAAAGAATCTTGCCATTTTCAGTAAATCCCATCACTACTGCGTGGGTATAGTAGTAGCCATCAAAAATTCTTCCATTTTGTATGATTCCGGTCGTCATAGCGTTGGGATTGAAAAATCCTCCGTAGTGCCCTCCCCGATCTACCGAATGGTATTTGGGATAAAATGCTTCGCCTAAAAGCACGAATTGTCCCTTATAGGGAACGATCTCATGTACGAGAAAACGATAGTTAAATCGTATTTTTTTACCCTTTATCTTCCGTCTTTCAATCCGTTGTTTTACCCGCCTTTCCCGGTTCGCCTTCATATATTTGAAAAAGTTTTCCAGGTCACCAAAATTGTAATAACGTATTTGCTCAAGTCCAGACGGATCGATTGATGCAATAAACAGACCCCTTGAATATTCAGAAGAGCGGCTTCCGTAAACTCCGGCTACTAGCTGCTTATTGCCGTTGGTTTTTAATGACCTTCCAAATATCAAATGTTTATTTTCTTCGGGATCAAGTGCAAAATTCCGGTATAGGCTTCCATCGGCTCCATAGTTCTTAATCCAAAGTGTGCGTTGGCGAGTATAATTTTTTGCGCTGATCAACACATCGAAAGTGCCATCATCATAGGTTTTGATCTGAGTCAGTTCACCAGCGTCACTAAACAGTCCGGGCAATACCTTAGATTTCAGCGTCGTTAAGCTGAAATGGAGAACTACAGGGATGCGGTTATAGTAGCCGCCAATCAGGGCTGCCTGGCTGGTAATCTGGAATTCCGTAGGGGCAAAAGGAATATAACCTTTGATCTGATACTGTTTATACCGACCGTCTGCGTCGCTAATGACAAACAGAATCATATCATTTCTGGAGTAATCCTTATATCTTAATAAAAGGAAAAGGTTGGCGTCAAAAGCCTTCCGACCCATCACGACATAATTTTTTTCCAGATCAAGAAAACCGGCCCACTTTTCCCGAAAGGCTGTATCCAGTTTGACGAGGTGGAGCTTGTCATCCTTATCTGATGAAAGACGTCGGTGCAGATAAAGACCGTTATCTGACGCGGGCACGATCTCAAATTGCTCGCGATTTTTAACGGCAATTTCAAACCTCTCTGTTTGCAGAACCTGCGCTCTGGATATCGGGACAATCGATAAAACGAGCAAGAGGCTGAAAACTGAGCCTGCTTTAGTTAACGACGATTTTATTAATATAGAAAACATCACGAACCCGGTCTTCCTTGTTTTGAACATTGCGAACGGAATGATAACCCCATAAATAGAAGGTATTGCCGACCCAATGCCGCACACCTTCTTCAAGTTCTTTTTCCGACCGTATTTCTTCAATTGGATCTTTCAATCTTATTGTTTCGGTGGTCTCTTTCACTAAACCATCATCCAGGTCAATGGTTTTTGATTTTAATTCAGACTCCTTCTTATATAAAAAGTGAAGGTTATTATCTTTGGTATAAAAGTCAGAAACCTGTTCCAGTGAAGGTCGTTTTACATCGTCCAATACAATGGAATAATCCCAGAGGACATCCCCTTTACTATCAAAAGCAATGACAACGGTTTCATACAATTTAATGTTATCGGAATTTTTGGAATTATTATTTCCGTAGGCATAGGGCCTGTACATGCGCATGCCCGGATAATACCCTGGCCAGAACGGATTATAATGATAATACGGATTGGAATAATAAGGGTTTCCGTAAGGATTGCTATAATAAGGGTTGATCGTGCCAGAAGGATTATACACTTCCGCCAATAATAAGAATCCTTTAGCTGTCTCCTGGATTTTGAAGGGCATAACATAACCTGTAAAGGAAGGTTTCCGCTCGTTCAATATAGCTTCGCGAGTACTTTCTTTTATTTTCTCCCCCCTTTTTGGATTCAGGTAATCCAAAAAATGATCCATCATCCCGAAGTGAAAATATTTTATTTTCTGCTCGTTAAAAGGATCCACAGTAAGCGAAAAAAATCCGAGAGATTGCTTGCCCTGATTATCCCCCCACGTACCGAGCAACATCAACTCCTCTCGCTGAAGGGTGCTACTGAGGCTCTTTTGTAAAGATTTATCCTCATCGATCGGGACAATATCCTCCAGCAGCAATTTTCCATTTTGATCAAAAGTTTTAAAGACGAGCTTCCTTTCTGATCGCATGCTTCGGTCAATCAAAATCGAATTGAATGTTCGATTCTGGTTGACCCTAAGGTCAATCAGCTCGTTATCTTTTTGAAAAAAACCAGGAATTAC
>JAYSOP010000359.1:0-8524 GCA_043722905.1 Chryseolinea sp. | reverse complement strand
ATATTACGAAAACCCGGAGAAAAGCTTTCCGTTTTTAAACTTTTTGCGTTCGTTTAGCCTCAGATTTACTGGCGTGTAAAAAATGAACTGTACGGTATTATGTTGCTGTTAGTAGAATTCTTGGTAAATCTCCCGTTACCTTAAGCTTGCGTGTTTTCTAATGGCTGAATATTCATATTAAAATCACGTGGCATGATTTTTTTATTGTACAAGTTCTGTACCTTTTTTGGAAAATGGGGATATTTATCAACAAAACCACATTTTTCCTCAGGGGGGTACATAAAAGGGTAATACCTTATACCTAATACCTGATTGTAAATTATTTTTTAATTCAAATTGCCCTATGAGAAAAAAAAATAATCACTCAACTTCCATGGCCCGGAAGGTAAAGAATGATTCCAATGGCTCACACCATAAGGTAGCTGCGCCTCCTAAGACAGCCTCAAAAAGTAGAAAGCAAAACACATCTCAAGTAATTTATCCACCCTATCTGGCACCTCCAGGGTATGATCAGATGGGGGCAATTATGGATAACCGGGAATTGCTGCGGATTTTGACTGAAGTTAAGAACGGCAATTTTACGGCCAGAATGCCTTTCGATCAGGTGGGCTTAAGCGGGAAAGTTTGTGATACCCTCAATGAAATCATTTCCTTGAATGAAAGGATGATGCATGAGTTTACCAAGGCCGGCCAGATTATCGGTAAGCAAGGCAGGCTTACGCAAAGGATTGAAATTCCAAATGCCAAGGGATCATGGAGTAATGGGGTTGAATCACTGAATATTCTGATATCTGATCTTGTTCATCCAACCATTGAAATTGCCCGGGTAATCAGCTCTGTAGCGAAAGGTAATCTTTCGCAGCAAATGCCACAGGAAATTGGCGGTCACGCCCTGCAGGGAGAGTTTGCCCAAATTGCCAAAGAGGTAAACGATATGGTGAAGCAGTTGAATCTTTTCTCCATGGAAGTTACCAGGGTGGCCCGTGAGGTGGGTTCGGAAGGGAAGTTAGGGGGTCAGGCAAAAGTAAAAGGGGTAGCTGGTGTTTGGAAAGATCTTACCGACTCCGTAAACCAGATGGGAAGTAACCTGACGGCTCAGGTTAGAAATATTGCGGAGGTTACGACCGCGGTGGCAAAGGGTGACCTCTCTAAAAAAATTACTGTTGATGTAAAAGGTGAAATTCTGGAGTTAAAAAATACGATCAACACCATGGTTGATCAGCTGAATTCATTCTCATCCGAGGTAACACGGGTTGCTCTTGAAGTAGGTACTGAAGGTAAACTGGGTGGTCAGGCACAAGTAAAAGGGGTTGCCGGAACCTGGAAAGATCTGACGGATTCTGTAAACCAAATGGCGTCCAATCTTACCGGACAGGTGCGAAACATCGCTGAAGTAACTACTGCTGTGGCAAAAGGAGATCTTTCTAAAAAAATCACAGTAGATGTCAAGGGTGAGATTCTGGAATTAAAAAATACCATTAATACAATGGTGGATCAGCTGAATTCATTCTCATCCGAGGTAACCCGTGTTGCACGCGAGGTAGGTTCTGAAGGAAAATTGGGCGGTCAGGCTACGGTAAAGGGTGTCGGAGGAGTTTGGAAAGACCTTACTGATTCTGTAAACCTAATGGCTTCCAATCTTACCGGTCAGGTGAGAAACATTGCGCAGGTAACTACAGCCATGGCGCGTGGGGATTTGTCCAGAAAAATCACCGTGGATGTGAAAGGAGAAATCCTTGAATTAAAAGATACAATCAATACCATGGTTGATCAGCTTAACTCATTTGCTTCAGAGGTAACACGTGTTGCCCGGGAAGTGGGTTCTGAGGGTAAGCTGGGCGGCCAGGCAACAGTAAAAGGTGTGGGTGGCGTTTGGAAAGAACTCACTGACTCTGTAAACCAGATGGCCTCCAATTTAACGGGCCAGGTACGGAATATCGCACAAGTTACCACCGCTGTTGCGAAAGGAGACTTGTCGCGTAAGATCACCATGGACGTACGCGGGGAGATCCTGGAATTAAAAGACACCATCAACACGATGGTGGACCAGCTAAACTCATTCGCCTCTGAAGTAACCCGCGTTGCCCGCGAAGTAGGTTCTGAAGGTATGCTAGGTGGACAAGCGGATGTGCCCGGTGTGGGAGGTACATGGAAAGATCTGACCGACTCCGTCAATAAAATGGCAGGTAACCTTACTTCCCAGGTTCGGAATATTGCAGAAGTAACCACCGCCGTTGCTAACGGCGATTTGTCTAGAAAGATCACGGTTGATGTGAAAGGTGAAATTCTGGAATTGAAAAATACCATTAACACCATGGTGGATCAGCTGAATTCATTCGGTTCAGAGGTTACCCGTGTAGCTCGTGAAGTGGGTTCAGAAGGAAAACTTGGCGGCCAGGCCACCGTTATCGGTGTCGGTGGTGTGTGGAAAGATCTCACTGAATCAGTGAATCAAATGGCCTCTAACCTCACAGGTCAGGTAAGAAACATAGCCGAGGTTACCACCGCTGTTGCAAAAGGGGATTTATCCCGCAAGATCACGGTGGATGCAAAAGGAGAGATCCTTGAATTAAAGATCACCATCAACACGATGGTGGACCAGTTAAACTCTTTTGGGTCCGAGGTTACCAGGGTGGCACGTGAAGTGGGTTCTGACGGTCAACTTGGAGGACAGGCAGATGTGCCCGGTGTTGGCGGTACCTGGAAAGATCTTACCGATTCCGTAAATAAGATGGCCTCTAACCTGACCTCACAGGTGCGAAATATCGCAGAGGTAACGACGGCGGTTGCGAATGGCGATCTTTCGCGCAAGATTACTGTGGATGTGCAAGGTGAAATACTTGAACTAAAAAATACCATCAATACAATGGTGGATCAGCTTCGCGGTTTTGCTTCCGAAGTGACCCGTGTTGCCCGTGAAGTGGGAACAGAAGGCAAGCTTGGTGGTCAGGCCAGTGTGCCAGGGGTAGCCGGAACATGGAAAGACCTGACTGATTCTGTGAATCAGATGGCAGGTAACCTTACCGCTCAGGTGCGTAACATTGCTGACGTTGCCATTGCCGTGGCAAACGGCGATTTGTCCAAGAAAATCACGGTGGACGTGCGCGGAGAAATTCTGCAGCTAAAAGAAACCTTGAACACGATGGTAGATCAACTCCGGGCCTTTGCTTCGGAAGTGACGCGTGTAGCCAGAGAGGTAGGTACCGATGGTAAACTTGGAGGTCAGGCTTTTGTACCCGGTGTTGCGGGAACATGGAAAGACCTTACAGATTCTGTTAATAAAATGACCGGTAACCTTACTGATCAGGTGCGGAACATTGCACAGGTAACCAAAGCAGTGGCGTCCGGCGACCTTTCCAAGACTGTTGCGATTGATGTAAAAGGCGAAATCCTTGAACTCAAGAACACCATCAATACCATGGTGGAACAGCTTAATTCTTTTGCTTTTGAGGTGACGCGTGTAGCCAGGGAGGTAGGGACCGAAGGTAAACTTGGTGGGCAGGCCGAAGTGAAAGGGGTTGCAGGAACCTGGAAAGATTTAACGGACTCTGTAAATATGATGGCGTCAAACCTTACCAGCCAGGTAAGGGGTATTGCCAAAGTGGTGACTTCTGTTGCCACTGGAAATTTACGTCAGAAATTATCCATTAATGCAAAAGGTGAAGTTGCTCAGTTGACAGAGACGATCAATGAGATGATTGAAACACTCGCCGTTTTTGCCGACCAGGTGACCACAGTAGCACGTGAAGTAGGAGTTGAAGGAAGACTTGGCGGTCAGGCAAATGTTCCCGGTGCATCCGGTATCTGGAAAAATCTAACAGAAAATGTTAATCAGTTGGCGCAGAATCTTACCACACAGGTGCGTTCTATTTCAGAGGTGGCATCTGCTGTTACAAAAGGTGATTTGACCCGAACTATTCGGGTAGAAGCAAAGGGTGAAGTAGAAGCATTGAAAGATACTATCAACCAAATGATTGCCAACCTCCGGGCTACAACACTGAGGAACCAGGAAACAGACTGGTTAAAATCAAACCTTGCGAAATTTACCCAAATGTTGCAGGGTCAGAAAGATCTGAATACCGTGACCACCAGAATACTTTCTGAGCTTGCGCAGGTAGTAAATGCGCATTACGGAGCATTCTATATCCTGAAACAAGATGAAACTACCTCGGCTGCAAAGCTCGCCCTTTATGCGGCTTATGCCTATAAGGAAGAGAGGAACATCGTCAGGGAATTTAATATCGGCGAAGGTCTCGTGGGTCAATGCGCTTTTGAAAAAGAAAGAATATTATTAACCAATGTTCCCGCCAATTACATTAAAATTTCGTCTGGCCTCGGAAAAGCCAAGCCGTCTAACCTGATCATATTGCCCGTACTGTTCGAGAACAAAGTAAAGGCAGTAATTGAATTGGCCTCACTGGATGCCTTCAGCCAAACCCACCAGGATTTCCTTAGCCAGCTTACTGAATCAATTGGTATTGTATTGAATACGATTGAAGCCAACACCCGTACCGAAGAATTGCTCACGCAATCTCAGTCACTGGCTACCGAACTTAAGATCCAGCAGGAAGAATTGCGCAGAACAAATGATGAGTTGCAGGATAAAGCATTGCTTCTGGTAAAACAAAAAGAGGAAGTTGAAGAGAAAAATAAAGAGGTTGAGGAAGCGAGAAAATCACTGGAGGAAAAAGCTGAACAACTTCAACTTACTTCCAAATACAAATCGGAGTTCCTTGCAAACATGTCGCATGAGTTAAGAACCCCCTTGAATAGTTTGCTTATCCTTGCACAACAGTTATATGAAAATGCAGAAGGCAACCTGTCAGAAAAGCAGGTGCGCTATGCCAAAACAATACATTCTTGTGGCGATGATCTCATTCAATTGATTAACGACATTCTGGATCTATCCAAAATTGAATCCGGGTTTATCTCGACCACCATTGCTCCTGTTCATATTAATGAGATTGCAGGTTTTGTTGAAACCACGTTCAGACCGATTTCTGAAGCCAGGAATTTGCGTTTCAGCATTCAACCTTCAAACGAGTTACCGGATACCATAGATACGGATATTCAGCGACTCAATCAGATTTTGAAAAATCTTTTGTCCAACGCCTTTAAGTTCACTGAAAAAGGTGGTGTAAGCCTTAAAATTTTTGAAAGCAAGGGCGGATGGAAAGCCAATCAAAATCTGGATAATGCAAAAACAGTTATTGGATTTTCTATCACCGATACCGGTATTGGCATACCGATGGAGAAACAAATGATCATCTTTGAGGCCTTCCAGCAGGCAGAAGGATCTACAAGCCGTAAGTACGGTGGAACAGGTTTAGGCCTTTCCATCAGCAGAGGATTGGCTGAATTATTGGGCGGCACAATTGAATTGGAAAGTAATCCAGGTCGGGGAAGCACCTTTACACTCTATTTACCTGTGGGAAGTATGACCATTTCCACCTCCCATGAAACCCAGGAAAATATCAAGGTCATTCAACAGTTACAGCTTGAAAGTGCTAACGCGGATAATGATATCAACAACCTGCTCACAAATCTTCAAATTACCAAAGATGGTGTTGAGTCAAGAAACCTGGAGATCGTCAGTGAGTTAATAAATGAATCTGGCGATGACAGGAACCTGCTTCAGCCCTCTGATAAAGTTGTACTGGTCGTCGAAGACGATTTAAGGTTTAGCAAAATCATCATTGACAAGGCCCATGAAAAGCAGTTCAAAGCGGTTGTTGCGACCAATTACCTCGAGGTATTTGATTTTATCAATCGATTCTCACCGGTTGCCATCACCCTCGATGTGAAACTGCCTGATACCAGTGGGTGGAAAGTGATCGATCTTCTGCGAAATGACCTGAATTACAGGCACATTCCTATTTATGTTATTTCCGGAGAAGAAAACCGGGTGCTGGCTTTAAAGCGCGGTGCCAGAAATTTCATGCTTAAACCAATTGATAACGACTCGTTAAATGACCTGTTCCAGGATATCGTTACTTTCTGTTCCAAGACTGTAATGAATGTTCTGGTAGTGGAAGATAACGAGCTGGAATCATCGCAGATTGCAAAAGTACTGAATGATGATCGGGTGGAAGTAACCATTGCCAATACAGGCCAGGAATCCCTGCGAATGATGAATGAAAAAGATTATGATTGCATCATCCTGGATTATGCATTACCCGATATTTCAGGTTCCGAGCTGTTGCAAAAGGTTGCAAAAGCGAAAAACAAGTTAACCCCGATCATTGTTTATTCAGCCAAAGATTTTAACAAACAAGAATTAAATCAGATAAACCTGAATTCCAATGCTGTTTTACTGAAGGGAGTTAATTCGATAGAACATTTGCTGGAGGAAGCTATAACCCATTTGCACATTCCCCATAAGGAGCTGGCGCAGAATAAACGGAGGATCATCGAAAATATCCGAAGTAGAGAAGATATTCTGACTGGAAAGAATGTGCTCATTGTCGATGACGACGTGCGGAACCTGTTTGCCTTAACCACCGTATTTGAACGTTTTAATATCGGGGTGATCACTGCCGAAAGCGGACACGAAGCTATTCAGGTCCTCAATGACAACCCGAAAGTTGACATGGTGCTCATGGATATCATGATGCCTGAAATGGATGGTTATGAAACAACTCAACGGATACGCAGGGAACATAAAAATAGTACATTACCAATTATTGCGGTAACAGCAAAAGCCATGAAAGGCGACCGGCAAAAATGTATCGAGGCAGGCGCTTCTGATTATATTACAAAGCCTGTAAAAATTGATCAATTATTATCCTTGATGAGATTGTGGTTTTGTAAATAAGCAGTAGTACATGCAGCCGAAAATTCTATTAGTCGATGACCGTGAAGACAATCTCTTGTCCATTGAGACTATTTTTGAACCGGACGGCTACAGGTTTGTTAAGGCGAATTCAGGAAGGCAGGCTTTAAAAATTCTGCTGAGTGAGTTTGATTTTGCCCTCATCCTGATGGATGTCAAAATGCCAAACCTGAATGGCTTTGAAACTGCCTCGCTTATCTATGAGCGCGACAAACTCAGGCACATTCCCATTATATTCATTACGGCGAATAATTTTGGGGATGAAAATTTGTATAAGGGTTACCGGGCAGGGGCCATAGACTATATCTATAAGCCTATCAAGCCTGAGGTTTTGAGGGCTAAAGTTTCTGTGCTCATTGATCTCTACAAAAAAAACCGGCAGTTACTGGCCCAGGAACAAAGACTTGTAGCGATTAATAAAAGTCTGGAAATGGAGATTAAAGAACGAAAATCCAGCGAAGAAAAGATTAAGCTCCTCAACCGTCAGTTACTGGAAAATATAGCCAGTCTTGAGCAGGCTAACAAAGAACTCGACCGCTTTGCTTTCATGGCGTCCCATGATTTGCAGGACCCCTTGAGAAAGATCCGGATGTTCAGCGACCGATTGTCGCTAAAATATCATCAGGTCATGGATGAAGATGGTAAAACCAATATACATCGCATTCATAAAGCGGCTGAACGCATGCAAAATCTCATTACAGACATCCTGACATTTTCCAAGATATCTGTAGAAACGCCTACTTTCATCGCTTGCGATATGAACAACCTTCTGCAGGAGGTTGTGAATGATTTAGATGAAGAACTCAAATCTAAAAATGGAAAAGTAATCGTTGATAAACTTCCGGAACTAAGTGTCAATCCAAGTTTGATTAAACCTCTTTTTAATAATCTTATTGGGAATGCCTTGAAATATTCTAAAAAAGATGTCAGTCCCATTGTGAAAGTCACTGCGGAAATTAGTGGGCAAATGAATGGCACGGTCAGCCAGGCTCCTGCTGTGAAATACTGCAGAATTTATATTCAGGACAATGGGATAGGTTTTGATCAAAAATACGCGGAAGAGATTTTTGGAATGTTTAAACGGCTTCACCATAATTCTGAATTCCAGGGAACGGGAATTGGCCTTGCTTTGTGTAAAAAAATTGTAGAACAACATAAAGGCTACATTTCTGCGAGGAGTAAAATTAATGAGGGGTCAACCTTTATTATTTCCTTACCCGTAAACCGCATAGCTGAAGCTGTACCCGTAAATTAATTTTATCATATCAATTAGCAAGCGAGAAATTACCTTCCACACAGTTGCTTACGTCTTCTCGTCAATTCGGAAACAAACAGGGTGAGCATAACAACCTAATCTGCATTATTTAATATGGTTATGCTTCTACGGAGAGCCCATGAAATAACCTTCACCTTCCAAGATCCATGTCTGTCCGATCCCTCTGGTATATCCCATCTACTATCCACTAGCGTAAATAATAAAAGTCTATTTCGTCCGGCCTTTTCCTGTGCACCGGCGATGACCGCCTGTGGCATTATCTTTTAATAGACTGCCGGTTGGGACTTACTTATGACCAACAAAAGAAAAACAATTTTAGCAGTTCTACTCATATTTATGGGAGCAGCAGGATTTCTGCTGCTGAGAACTTATGTATTTAAAAAAATAGGCGCTTCCCTTCAAGAGAAACTTCAATC
>JAYSOP010000358.1:0-3373 GCA_043722905.1 Chryseolinea sp. | reverse complement strand
ATGCTTCGGTCGAATAGTTTCCATACCAGTTCCCTTCCCATTTTTGAAATTCCTCTTTCGCCATGGGATTTTTTATCACCTTGAAAGTTGGAATATATCTCGCTGTAACGGCTAGTCCGCATACAACGTGTGCCATATTCTCAGTGTCCTTCCATAGAGGCTCAATTCGCTGGTCGAGTAATCCTGCGTCACGCAAGCCTATCATGTCCATCCCATCGGAAACATCTGCTACCCGAAGACCCTGATACAGTGTTAGAATCTCCTCATCAGATAATTTAGCCTGCGCGAGAAGAATATTACCTGGTAACATCCATGCGCAAAGAAATAAAGAAAATAAAGTTTTCATGTGCTGCGATTATTGGTGTGTAGTATATAATGATATTGTAAACCGTTGGACAATATACACACCCTTCACAAAACATGGCTGATAGAAAATGTCAGAAGGCCGCCTTCGGCGTCGAATTTCAAGCGAGGGTCACAGATTCATTTTAGCGGAAACTTTACGAACTTTGGCGCAAGCAGATGATTGATGAAAAATGCTACGATGTAGGCAAAGGCACAAATGGTAAACAATACCGTGTAGCCACCTGTTACGTTACCATTGGCGGTGAATATATCCAATAACCTTCCGGCAAAAACCGGGAATAACATTCCCCCTATAGCACCTGCCATTCCGCCAATGCCAATAACCGATGCCACAGCATACTTTGGAAACATATCCGATACGGTGGTATACATATTGGCGGACCATGCCTGATGCGCGGCCCCTGCCAGACCTATCAGGAATACCGCAGGCCAATCATCTATTTTCGTCACCAGAAAAATCGGTAGAAAACAAAGTGCAAATAAAAAGAATCCGGTTTTTCTGGCACGGGTTACACTCCAGCCTTGTTTGGTTAAATGGCCGGTGAGCCAACCGCCCACAATGCTCAGTAACGTGATGATGGTATAAATCACAACGAGATGAACCCAGCTTTCCTTGATGTCCAATCCCCGTGTTTTTTTGAAATAATCAGGAAGCCAGATGAGAAAAAACCACCATACCGGATCAGTGATGAATTTGGCTACAATAAAAGACCACGTTTGACGGTGCTTCAATAATCCGAGCCACGATGATTTTGGTCCCGCGGGAACGTCCTCCCTGTCGCTCTGAATAAAGCTGAGTTCTTCCGCCGTAACCCGTTTATTTTTTTCCGGATCGCTATAGAAGGGTATCCAAAGCAATAACCATAACAGGCCCGCCACTCCCGCGACAATGAATGTGGCCTGCCATCCATAAGCATAGGCAATCCACGGAACAATAGCAGGGGCAATGATTGGACCCACATTCGTTCCTGCATTAAAAAGTGTTGTGGCAAACGCGCGTTCACGCTGGGGAAACCAGGTTGCGGTGGCTTTCACGGCCGAAGGAAAATTCCCGGCCTCGCCCAGTCCCAAAGCAGTTCGGGCAAGGAAAAACCCATTTACACTGGATACCATGGAGTGACCCATTGCCGCAAAGCTCCACGCTACAATAGAAACAGCGTATCCCACTTTCGCTCCGAACCTGTCAACAAACCACCCAAAAAATAAAAATCCTACCGCATAGGCACCTTGAAATGCTGAATTGACCAATCCGAATTCTTCATTCGACCACTTCAACTCTTCATCCAAAATAGGTTTGATCAGTGATAATATTTGACGGTCAATATAATTGATCGTGGTGGCCAGGAATAATAAAGCACAGATCGTCCACCGGTATTTACCTACCGTCGATGTCAGGGGTTGGTTTATTATTTCCACATCTGTGGGTTAAGGATTGCGTATTTTTCGGGCAAGGTCCAACGCATGGGCTACCTTTTGTGATAGCAGATCCCAGTTACGGGCCGCCAGTATATCTTTGGTAAACAACTGCGAGCCCATGCCCACACACATGGCACCAGCCTTAAACCAGGCTGTCAGATTTTCGAGCGTGGGTTCAACCCCGCCGGTAATCATCAGTTTAAGGTCAGGCACAACGGGGAGGATAGCTGAAACAAAACCCGGACCGAGTACGGACCCCGGAAAAATCTTTATCACGTCCGCGCCATGTTCTTTGGCAGTGACGATTTCAGTGAGGGTAGCACAACCCGGGATCCAGGCTTTTCCATACTGTTTGCAGACCGCCGCCATTTCCAACTTGAGAATAGGGGAAATAATAAAATCCGCCCCTGCATCGATAAATTTTTTCGTGGTCGCGGCATCCATCACAGTACCAATGCCAAGCATGAGGTCTGGAAATTTTTTCCGCTCCCGGATGAGGTGAGAAAATATTTCAAAAGAATTTGAACGCCTGTTCGTAAATTCAAACGCCCGTATGCCCCCATGGTAGGCAGCTTCGACTACTTGTTGCGCTTCCGCGGCATTGTCATGGGTAAACAGGGGAACGATTCCCGTATTTTTCATGACATCGACGATATCCTGTTTTGTAAATCCCATTTCCTATCGTAAAAGTTTTCCAACGTTTTCGCCCTTGACCAGATTTTCAATCTCCTGAAGGGAGACCACGTTCACATCCCCTTCAATGGAATGTTTTAAAGCGGAGGCTGCTGTGGCAAACTCAAGCAGTTGCTGATCGTCCATTCCCCGCAGCATGCCAAAAATAAATCCTGCCATAAAAGCATCGCCTGACCCTACCCTGTCAACGATATGCGTTAAATCATACTCCCTTGATTTTAACAATAATCCGTTCCACAATGATGCTGAAATTTTGTTGTGTGACGAGCTGATGGATTGGCGTTCAGTGGTGGCAATTTTCTTAACATTTTGAAAACGTTGTTTGAAATTTACACAGGCTTTTTCAAAAGTTCTCCCTGATATATTGGCGCAATTCTCCATGTCGGTTATCCCGGCAATGATCACATCACAATTCTCTATCAGAGAGGGCATCACATCCAGCGCAGTTTTACCGTATTGCCAGAGATTTCTCCGATAGTTGATATCGCCAGATACCGTGATCCCCATTTTTTTAGCAACTAAAAGCCCTTCCATACAAACGTCAGCAGCCGCCTGAGAAATGGCCGGCGTAATGCCTGTCCAGTGAAACCATGAGGCATCTTTTAAAACGACATTCCAGTCCACTGCTCCTTTTTTGATATTCGCGAAAGCTGAATCAAACCGATCATAAATAATGCGTGAAGCCCGTTGCATGGAGCCGTTCTCAAGGAAGTAAAGACCCATTCTTTCGTCTCCATATATAATAGAATCAGTATCTACCCCATATTTTCTCAAAGCCTGGGTTGCGGCCTCTCCAAGATCATTATTTGGAAACCGGGTAACATGGGCGGAGGGTATACCTAAATGGGCAAGAGAAACAGCTACATTGGCTTCGGCGCCCGCATACGTTACATCAAAT
>JAYSOP010000357.1:0-4617 GCA_043722905.1 Chryseolinea sp. | reverse complement strand
CGTTTATATTGTCCTGCCTCCTTCTATGCACGCGCAGTACACGATTGCCGGGGCAAACGCAGGGAAACAGGTTTGGTGTGAAAAACCGATGGCCATGACGGTCGCGGAGTGTCAAAGTATGATCGATGCTGCAAAAAAGAATCGGGTGCAGCTGACGATTGGCTATCGGATGCAACATGAACCCAATACCCAAAAGATCATGCGGTTTGCAAAAGACCTTCCTTATGGCAAACTGGAAAATCTTGCAGCGGCGGCGGGCTACCGGGAGTCTCGCACCAATCATTGGAAACAACAAAAAAAGATGGGCGGCGGTGTGATGTACGACATGGGGGTGTATCCGTTAAATGCTGCCCGCTATAGCGCCGGAATGGAACCCATTGCCGTAACTGCACACGCTTCCACGACCCGTCCGGAAATTTACCACGAGGTGGAAGAAACCATGCAGTTTGACCTTGAATTTCCCGGAGGAGTCACTGGTAAATGCGAAAGCAGTTTCGGTAAGAACATCAATGACCTCCAGGTGAATTTCAGGAATGGTTGGTATAAGGTATCCCCTTTTCAAGCCTATAGCGGAGCCAGAGGCATTACCAGTGATGGTGTCAGATTAGAAGCAACCCTTCCCAATCAACAAGCGAAACAAATGGATGACGACGCCCTGGCATTCCTCAACAAAAAGAGCGTGTTAGTTCCCGGCGAAGAAGGTTTAAATGATATCAGGGTTGTGGAGGCTATTTATCGTTCCGTTGCTGAGAAAAAGACAATTCATATAGGCTGAAGAGAAAGTCGATCGACCGCGTCGGTAATCCCCGTTCAAAATTTAAAGCTTAAACCAACACGGGTCTGGTATCTTGTGCTATTCATGTCGGTATTTTCCCTAAAGCTTTGGGCAAAAGTCTGTTATTCCATAATTGACGCGAAATAAAAATTTGTCGCAGATGCATCACCACACGTTGGCTTTCCGCTTCTACGCTCATACGTACTGTCTGCCCAGCATTAAATAAACGACTATCAAATATTAATTTCAAATTTTCACTCATAAAACATAACTTGAAACCAAACTTAAAATCTTAAACCTTGAACTTTAAATTCAAACTGCTCCTCGCTTCCCTGGTAGTCATCATAGCGGTAATCGTTATTTACTATTACCGTGCAACAAACTTGAAACAAAACGAGTGGTCTGAGTACCTGGGTGGTCCCGAAAGGAATCACTATTCAACCTTGACTCAAATAGATTTGACGAATGTAAATCAACTAAGAGTGGCATGGGAGTATCATTCGGGTGATAGTGGACAAGTACAATGCAATCCCATTATTGTTGATGGAAGATTATATGGCGTAACGGCAACTGCCGAACCTTTTGCTTTGGAAGCCGCCACAGGTAAAGAAATCTGGAGAATTGCAGACACTTCAGGAAACAACCTGATCATGCGTGGTATTACTTATTGGGAAGATCAAAGCGATAAACGGATTTTGTTTACAAGGGATGCTTGGCTTTATGCGGTTGATGCACTTACCGGAAAAACTATTTTATCCTTTGGAGACAGTGGTCGGGTGAGTTTAAAAACTGGTCTCGGGGAAACTGCTAAAGAAAAATATGTTGCCTCCCGCACGCCGGGGACGGTTTATGAAGATCTTATTATCATGCCGTTGAGCCTGTCAGAAGGGTCTGACGCAGCCCTCGGAAACATTCAGGCTTTTAACATCCGCACTGGGCAATTGGCCTGGGTATTCAGAACGATTCCTGGCCCAGGTGAATTTGGATATGACACCTGGCCAAAAGACGCCTATAAAAATGCAAACGTTGGTGCAGCCAATAATTGGTCTGGTTCGGCCATAGATCGAAAACGAGGAATCATTTACCTCCCGACAGGATCAGCGGGCTTTGATTTTTATGGAGGTCCAAGACCGGGCAGTAATTTGTTTGCCAACACGTTATTAGCTTTGAATGCGAAAACTGGTGAAAGAATATGGCATTTTCAATTTGTTCATCACGATATTTTTGACCGTGATGGCCCAGCCCCGCCAAATCTGATCACGATAACGCGGGATGGAGAAATAATAGATGCCGTGGCTCAGGTGACGAAACAGGGGTATGTGTTTGTTTTTAACCGCGAAACAGGTGAACCTTTATTTCCCATAGAGGAAGTTCCCGTTCCTGCCTCTGACATTCCCGGGGAAGAAGCGTGGCCAACCCAACCGCTACCGGTCAAACCCGCTCCCTATGCGCGCCAGACACTGACAGAGAATGATCTCAATCCGCATTCACGATACAAGGATTCACTGCTCATAAGTTTCCGCAGGAGTCGTTTCGAGGGTCCGTTTACGCCTTTATCCAGGGAGGGAAGTATTGTGTATCCGGGATTGGACGGCGGAGCCGAATGGGGTGGCGCGGCGGTAGACCCCGAGGGGATCATGTATGTCAACAGCAATGAAAGCTCATGGCTGATCTCCCTCAATGAAGCAAAACAAGGTAAAAATGATTTGGTCAGTCCCGGAAGCCAGGTATATGCAACCCATTGCTCATCCTGCCATGGCGGCGAGCGAAAAGGTAATGCTGCGAGTGGTTTCCCTTCACTTGTCAATTTAAACAGCAGGTTTCAGCGGGATCATGTATTAAATGTGATCACAAAGGGAAAAGGAAGAATGCCGGGGTTTCAACGGCTTTCGGTCAAAGAAAAGAAGGACCTGGTTGCGTTCTTGTATGGGGATAAAATAGCAGTTGCTAAAAATCAGATACCCGAGAAAAAGAAAGAGGTTTTGGGAGGTAAGGTTCTGGTTGACTATAAGATTTCCGGATACACAAAATTTGTCGATAAAGAGGGCTATCCGGCAATAGCCCCACCGTGGGGTACGCTCAATGCCATCAATTTAAATACAGGCGAATATGTTTGGAAAAAAATCTTCGGAGAATATCCTGAGCTGATGGCGAGGGGAATTCCACAGACCGGATCTGAAAATTATGGAGGACCTGTGATAACCAAAAGCGGGTTACTGTTCATTGCTGGTACAAAAGATAAAAAGTTCAGAGCTTACAACAAGGCGACAGGTGCTCTGGTTTGGGAAACAACCCTCCCGGCAGCCGCCTTTGCTACACCCAGTACTTATGAAGTAAACGGGAGACAGTATATTGTATTGGCCTGCGGCGGAACAAAACTCGGAGCCGCCAAAGGTGAAAGTTACATAGCCTATTCGCTCCCCGATTAGAAAATACCTACTAAACACACCATTGTATGCAACCGAACTATGACTGGCTTATAAAATCACAGGAAAGCCTGACAGTGACGTCAATAAATTTATTATCACCTAAAAACAAATTTAAATGAAAAAGAAAATTTTATTTGTAGTTAGCCTTCTTTTCGGTCTGATGTTTATTAACTCGGGCCTCAATAAATTTTTTAATTACATACCCGTTCCCGATGACTTGCCCCCTGGCCTGATGAAACTAATGGCCGCGTTTATGGAAATAGGCTGGCTGATGCCACTTGTTGCCGTTGCCGAAATTGTAGGCGGAGCACTTTTCATCACCAATAAATACAGGGCGCTTGGCGCAATCATTATTTATCCTGTAATGATCGGAATAGTTTTAACGCACATAGTAAACGCCCCATCGGGACTGCCTTTAGCCCTTGTGTTACTGGCAATAAATCTCTGGGTAATCATTGAGAATCGCGAAAAATACCTGCCAATGATAAGATGAAGACACTCGTGTTAACTTTATTTTAGCGCCAATTGCCGAGGTCCGCAAAAAATTGATTGTGAAGATATTTTTTGCAGATCTCGCTTAAAAATTTCTCATTCGTAAATTGTTGTTGGTCTTCTTCTTTGAACCTTATTATCTTAGTAACAGGCGAAATAGCAAATCACCAACCTTATTACCGTATTTGAAGCTGTGAAATCAAAAAGGACAATAAGGTTGGTGGGAAGGTTTCTATCAGCTTGCTTATTCTCCCAAAGATTATTTTTGAAATTTTAAATTATTGATACGCCTATGAAGCGGCGAACATTTTTAAAGACATCGGCCCTGACCAGTTTAAGTCCTGAATTTCTCAGGTTTATTAAACCGGGAAAATCCCATATTCTTACACTGAGTTTCGACGATGGTTTTAAAAAATCATTTTACAGAATTGCCGATATACATCAGGAGTATGGATTTAAAGCCTGTTTGAATGTGATCGCGTCGGGACATTTGCCGGACTTTAAAGGTGTAGGAAAATGGGTGCTCCCTGAGTTGATGGGAAATTTTGAGGACTGGAATACACTCAAAAGCCGCGGGCATGAGATCATGCCTCATACGTGGGATCATCTTAACCTTAAAGAAATTCCCCTGGAGGAAGCAAAACTAAATATCCATAAATGCCTGGACTACTTCCAGGAGCATCTGAACGGATACAACGCATCAGAGGCTGTCTATAATTTTGCCTTTAACGCCTCTACCAATGAATTGGATGAATTCACTTTGAGAAGCGTACGTGCCATAAGAACCGGAGGCTGGCTTGTTTTGAAGGATACTTCCCTTAATCTGATTCCGGTGTCGCCCTCCCCTGTTCGACTGGGATGCTGGTCACATGGCCCCGATTCCAGCGATGCCTTTGTTGAAGAAGAAGTGAATAAATTTCT
>JAYSOP010000356.1:0-4509 GCA_043722905.1 Chryseolinea sp. | reverse complement strand
AACTATTATAAAGAATATCCCACCGCGGCGATTCATTCGCAAATTATTCTTCATGCAATCTACTGTGCAATATTTTTTTCTTCCACTTGAAGAGCTCTTCCCGGTTTCTTTGCAATTCTTTTTCCGATGGTGCGTAATCAATGAGCTGTTTTATATCAGGTTGTCCAGCATCCACCCAGGCGGAGTACCAAAAGCTTCCGATACTTTTTATTGAAGCCCGCATTTGTTTTTCCACCATACCGTTCAAGGCCTCATGATAGGTCCGGGCGTATTCCGGGGCGTAAACTTTCATCGTTTGCATTCCTTTGGTATCAAAGGTGTATTTTTTCTCCTCAAATTCCACACCCAACACTTTTTCCAGGTTCAGAACCGAATCAACCATGGCATGAGAGGTGGTAACAACTCGCCAAGCGGCCGCTTGAACGTCAGCAATATATTCGCCGGGCCCTACAAAGAAATTATACTCCCGACTATATAATTCAGGTAGGCGCGATTCCCACAGGCCATGAATACCATCCTGCCCGGAAAGTTGACCATTATAATTTTCTGTGGTGTGTAGGGGCACGTGTGCATCGGCAAGATAATGACCAAGTTCGGCTGATAGCCGCAATATATTCGATGGATCTTTGACCATAAAAGCATCTCTCAACTGACCGTATACCTGAATGATATGCCACGGGAGAATTCCATAAGCGATAAGACTGTCTGGATGATAGATCTTAATCGCTTCGTGCCATGCATGGGGCAGTAAGAGACGGACACTATCATCATAATGATCAAAGTCAAGGTAATGACGAGGGGCTTCTTCGGGTATGGCGTACCTTCTTTTATCCGGGTTCACGGATGCCTCTTTGATATAGGTAAGGTTCTTTTTGTAAAACCCGATCATTGGGGGTGGAAGGGTAAAAACGGCAAGCCCGTTAATTTTCTCATGGGCAAAAAAGCCCCAAAATGGCTGAAAACCAAGCATTAACGACGTGCAAGTGGCTATGAGCAGGGTCTTTCTCATGCAAGTATCAGGAAAGGTTGAAATTACTAAAACGCAAACCGGATTTACGTTTTGTATTTTTAATTATTCCCATTACCTTTGCAATCCTTATTTTTGAACACAGATATGGCAAATCATAAATCAGCAGAAAAAAGAATTCGCGCCAATGAAACCAAGCGCCTGAGAAACCGCTATCAGCATAAAACAACCCGCACGGTTGTTAAAAAGCTGAGGACGACGACTGCGAAATCAGAAGCTTCTGAACTTTTAAAACAGGTTTCGGCGATGATTGACAAATTGGCGAAAAACAATATCATTCATTGGAAAAAAGCGGCCAATCAGAAATCAAAATTGGCCCGATTTGTAAACGGACTCGAAAAATAAATTTGTGGCATATTTTAGGAAACCCTCCCGGTCGTTAGCACTAGGAGGGTTTTTCTTTTTACTTTCGTTCATTGAAGCCGCTTGGCAACGCTAATTGGCTGATTATAGAGAAAGACCCTTTCTATGAATGAACCCTCATTAAACCCACTGAAGATCAAAAACTGGTCTCCGGAAGACCGGCCACGTGAAAAGTTATTGTTGAAAGGGAGACAAGCTCTTTCCGACGCAGAACTGGTGGCCATTCTGTTAGGCAGCGGCACGACAACCACCAGCGCGGTCGAACTTGCTAAAATGGTTTTACAAACCGTGGATAACAAACTCAATGAACTGGCAAGGCTTTCGATAAAGGATCTTACGCGGGTTAAGGGCATCGGCGAGGTGAAAGCAATTACCATCATTGCCGCTTTGGAGCTGGGCCGGAGAAAAAGAGATTCGGATCCTGAAGAAAAACCCCGCATTACGGGCTCCAGGGATGTTTTTGAAATCCTGAAAGCTCATTTACTCGACATCCCCCATGAAGAATTTTGGATTCTGCTGCTCAACAGGGCAAATCGTGTTATCAAAAAGCATCAAATCAGTCAGGGAGGCGTTTCCGGTACTGTGGCGGATCCCAAAATTATTTTTAAAGTGGCTTTAGGGGAATTAGCGAGTGGCATTATACTCGCCCATAATCATCCGTCGGGCAATCTGACTGCTAGCCAGGCCGATATTGAATTAACAAAAAAGCTTAAAGAAGCAGGTAAACTATTGGAGATTCAAGTGCTCGATCACGTGATCATTGCTGGCCAAAAATATTATAGTTTTGCTGATGAGGGAATTTTATAAGTTCCAGCATTATTTTATGGAATTGACCGTTTAATACTTGACAGTTAATGACTGGCATTTGAGCAGATTTTAAAATCAGGATTTTTTTGTTGGCCCAATTAATGGGATTGTCAATTGGCCAGCTTCCCACTAATAAACAGACCTTTTCATAATTTTTAACAAAACGAAAAGAATCTCTTTTTTCGCATGAATAAACAAAAAATTATTGGCGGCATTCTTGTCATTCTGTTGATCATTTGTGGACTGGTGGTAAATTTCCATGCAAAAGATCCGGTTGGTATATCGAGAATTGCACCGGAACCGATAAAACCTTCCATGCCGAACCCTTATGTGGAGAAATTACTGGAAGATTATGAAGGTGAAATGATCGACCTTTTTCGTAAGACTAAAACTCCCGCTCTGGCTATCGGTATTGTTCAGGATAGTGCCATTCTATACTTAAAAACATTTGGTCTCAGGGAAGTGGGTACCACCGATTCTGTAGATATACATACTGTTTTCCGGCTGGCCTCGGTATCAAAATGTTTTGCCCCCCTTTTGACAGGATTGCTCGTTGAAGAAAATAAACTGCGTTGGGAGGACCGCGTGGTCCAGCACTTACCGACCTTCGAGTTAAAGACGAAGGAAAAAACTGACAAGCTGCTGTTAACCCACGTCCTCTCGCATACTACCGGCCTACCGTATCACACCTATACCACCCTGGTGGAAGACGGGATGGATCTCAAAAGCATGTTAGGAGAACTCAAAAACGTAAATCTCATTGCCGAACCAGGTGAAATTTACAGTTACCAAAATGTAGCATATAGTATTATTAGTGAAGTTATCAGAGCATCCACCGGGAAAAGCTATGAGGATTTATTGGAAGAGAAAATTTTTTCTCCGCTGAAGATGGACGATTCATCCATCAGTTATGATGCGATTATAGACAACAAAAATGTTGCAAAACCCCACCTTCACTGGAGAAAAGGCTGGAAGGCTACAAAAATTTCCAACACCTATTATAACGTGGCCCCTGCTGGAGGAGTAAATGCCAGCATTTCCGATATGACTCAATGGCTGAAAGCTATGTTGGGAACAGATAAAACATTTATTAAAAAAGAAACGCTTGACAAAATATTTACGCCGGTTATAAAAGCAAAAACTAAAAATCGTTATTTCCGTAAATGGGTAGGTAAATCGGATTCCCATTATGCGCTTGGTTGGCGTGTATTGAACTTCAAAAACGACACGCTGCTATATCATGGAGGATATGTAGAGGGTTATCGGAGTGAAGTGGCCATTGACAGGAGAAGCAAAATGGCGATTTGTGTTTTAACAAATGGGCCTGGACGTTTAGTTGATAACAGTGTACCCATGTTTTTTAATCTATTCTATAATCAGCGCGATTCTATTTTATACTGGCAGAACAAGCAAGAGCAGATAACGGATGATACTTTGGTAGAACGATGATACTTTGGAATAATCTCCATTAT
This sequence comes from Chryseolinea sp., assembly GCA_043722905.1. Taxonomy (GTDB): domain Bacteria; phylum Bacteroidota; class Bacteroidia; order Cytophagales; family Cyclobacteriaceae; genus Chryseosolibacter. The sequence continues at coordinate 840 of JAYSOP010000356.1, read as the reverse complement.
TTTTACAATCACACTCGTAAATTGAATATATACTCCCATGAAAAGTAACCGCGTGATTATCCTGATAGCGGTAGCCGTCCTTATCATCTCCGTTTTTTATGCTTTCCTGGGCAGTCAGGATAATTCGTCCTATATAAAAGGAATTGAAAAGGAAAGAGAAGAGAAAGAGCGCTTTATGCGAACTTCCCCTGAATCGCCATTCCCCAAATCAAAAGGAGAATTTAAACGCTTGCAATACTATGCTCCTGACATACGCTATAGGATCATGGCTGACCTTGACCCGATACCAGAAAAAAAAATGGTGCTGTTATCAACGAATGATGGAAAGGAGCAGCGTTATATAGAATATGGGTACGCTACCTTTAAGCTGGATGGCGAATCTAATAAACTATTAATCCTTGAAATCGCGGACACGGGACCAGCAAGAGGAAAATTATTTTTGGCTTTCGGAGATAAAACAAGTACTGATGAGACGTATGGTTCCGGACGTTACCTTGATGTGACCAAGACACCCGGAAGCAGCACCATTAAACTTGACTTTAACCTGGCTTATAACCCTTATTGCGCTTATAACAGTAGCTTTTCATGCCCATTGCCGCCTCCGGAAAACCTTTTAAGCATCGCGATAAAGGCTGGTGAGAAAACGTATCACACAGGTTTGTAATTTCAATTTATTTCCTTTCAGATACTGCGAAAGCTTCCTGTGCCAAACTATGGGCATCATATTTACCTTTAACCATGCCTTCAATATTTCAATCCACATGGCCAACGAAAAATGTTTATGATTTGTGCATAAGTTGTGGGCAGAATATCTTTTAGTATGAATAACTTTCGTTGGCA
>JAYSOP010000355.1:0-4352 GCA_043722905.1 Chryseolinea sp. | reverse complement strand
ATATCATTCCGGAAACAGAAAATGTAATGAGTGCCGGCACTGCGGGAAAAAAGATTTTCACCAGTTATATGGTAGATGTTAAAACGAAAATCTTTCAATACGACCTCGACGGAAAATATGAGCGTGAAGTAATCTTACCTGGTATAGGAACGGCTGAGGGCTTTAGTGGCAAAGAAAATCAAAAAGAGATTTATTTTTCTTTCACTTCGTTTACCATTCCCAACACGCTTTATAAATATGATATAATCTCGGGAAAATCGACAATTTTTGTAAAACCCAAAGTCGATTTCAATCCGGAAGCATATGAAACCAAACAGGTTTTTTATGAAAGTAAGGATGGCGTTAGCATTCCCATGTATATTATTTATAAAAAAGGAATTGAACTAAACGGAAAAAATCCAACCTGGTTATATGCGTATGGTGGATTTAATATCAGCCTCACTCCATCTTTCAATACCTCCAGAATCTTGTGGCTGGAGAATGGTGGCATATTCGCTCAACCAAATCTCCGTGGCGGGGGTGAATATGGTGAAGCGTGGCACCTCGCCGGAACAAAATTGAAAAAGCAAAATGTTTTTGATGATTTTATCGGTGCTGCTGAATATCTCATTAATGAAAAATACACTTCAAGTGAATACCTGGCCATTGCAGGAGGGTCAAATGGCGGATTATTGGTGGGCGCAACCATGACGCAAAGACCAGATTTGGCCAAGGTCGCTTTTCCTGCCGTGGGTGTATTGGATATGCTGCGTTACCATAAATTTACGTCGGGTGCGGGTTGGGCTTACGATTACGGCACATCTGAGGATTCAAAAGAAATGTTCGACTATCTAAGAAAATATTCGCCCGTTCATGCTTTAAAGCCCGGCACCGAATATCCTGCCACGCTCATTACCACCGCTGACCATGATGATCGGGTAGTACCTGCGCATTCTTTTAAGTTTGCAGCCACATTACAGGAGAATCATGCGGGAGAAAATCCCGTCTTGATTCGTATTGAAACCAAATCCGGTCATGGCTCTTCGAACTTAAAGAAAGCATTGGAAGTTACAGCGGATCAATATGCTTTCGCATGGTATAATATGGGCATTATCCCTTCTTTTGCGAAGGAGGATATGTAAGAATATAATTAAAGTTAGGGTACAAGGTGTGAATTCATTTTCGATTCTTGTTTATGAAAAAAATAACTATTCGGCAGGGAATAAAAAAAGACCTTCCGCGTGCGCTTGAATTGGTGAAAGAGCTGGCGGAATTCGAACGGGCGCCGAATGAAGTTACAAACACCATCGCACTAATGGAACATGATGGGTTTGGGCCGAATCCTGTTTACGGATTTTTTGTGGCCGAAAAAGATGAACGGATAGTGGGGTTATCGCTTTACTACTGGCGATATTCCACCTGGAAGGGCAAGAGACTTTATCTGGAAGATATTATTGTAACCGAAGAAGAAAGAGGGCAGGGGGCCGGTAAATTACTGTTTGACCGCACGATGCAGAAAGCGCTTGAAGAAAATTGTACGGGGATGATGTGGCAGGTATTGGAGTGGAATGAGCCTGCCATTAATTTTTATAAAAAATATGGTTCCAAACTTGACGGCGAATGGATAAACTGCACGCTCGAGGCAGAACAAATAAATAAGTTGTTAAAGCCCTAGAGTAGCCTACTCAACTTCCTCCAGCAACGTACGGAAGGCAACGTGCCGGTTCAGGAATTTCTTTCTGTGCTCCTCAATTGAGACGGGTGCAAAAACTTCGAGATATCGCTGAATATTCTCAATGTTCCTGGCGAAATATTGGATACTATACGAGATGGTGTCATCATCCTGGTCGTGCAACACTTTGTACATTTTTGATTCAACAAATAACCCTGTGTTCATAACATCCTGAATATGTTTGTTTCTCATATAGTCAAGCCATTCCTGTTCCTTGTCTTTATCTATCCCAACGGTAACGTTATACAAAAGCATAAACAAAACTAATTAGTTTCCATGATACACAAACATCGCGACGATGTAATTTTATCTAAATCTAAGTTTAAAGTGGGATTGCAATTCTAAGCTAGTAGGAGCCGGGGCCTAGCCAAAAATACAAAGAACCCTTTACGCTATGATATTTTTAGAATCCTATAGGTACGATCTTTCAGTGTAAAAGATTCTTTCTCTTTTAATCCTACCATTTTCAGGGCTATAGGTGAAGCAGGTGAAATAACCAAGTATGATCTATCACCAAGGGTCAGTTTGCCAACACTAATAGCAATAAAAAAGACACCGTTATTAGTCTCCACCAGACTTCCTCTCTGAACAGCTTCAGTGACATTATCAATCCTGATCTGGTCCAGCGCGTGTTTTAGCTTCAAGGTTTCAGAAAGTTGGACCGAATCTTTTTCTATCTGGAGTTGCATCATAGCCCTTCCCGTTTCGTATTTATCTCCTGAGCTGCTTTTCGTTTCATTATTGGCTGCTTCTTGCGATTCAGCGATGGCCTGTTTGGCAGTCATGATGCGTTGATGCAGGTGTGCCTGGCAAAGGTCGTATAATTCACGTTTGATATTTCTCAAGATTTTTCCTGGTTAGAATACCGCGTGAGAGCCTCAGGTTGAAGAAACATAGTCTTGTAAATACTGAAAATTTTCAGTCAAAAATCCTTTATGTGTGATCGTTGCGCGTGCGATAACTTCATCTTTGTCCTCGCCGATCAGTATTGGCAACACCCGATCAATGAGGTCTCTTCCAAATTCTTCTGAAGCGCTTCTGGGAAGTTCACAAGGCAGATTATCGATGGCCATCACAGTGACAAATTTTTCATCGCTTAGCGGAGGTTTAATTGCATCAGTATGAGGGTCATAATCGTAAATCGGATCGGTGATAGAGCTTGCTTTTTTCGTACTGGGTATTGAACCGTTAACATCACAGGTTATGTCAGCAATAACCTTTACTTTAAATTCTGAGGCCATCATATTCTCTCTGGTAAATAACACGGGCGCTTTTGGGTTCCAGTAGGCACCTGCGATCAAAATGTCGGCTACACCAGTATACTCGTGAAAATAGGAAGCGTAGCGTTCAGGAAATCTGTGAAATTCATCCCGGTTAAAGTGTCCACCTTCCTTGCGTTTGTGATAGTCGCTGCTGCTGAGTTGAACATAAACAGCCTCATCAAAATTCCGGTGCAGGAAGTCATGGGTGTTAACTTTCCGAAGCCCCGCGGTGTCAAGTGTTTCCATAGAGCCCTTCCCTACCCGACCTGCTCCGGTAAGGATAATTTTTACTGGTGGAAGATTAACCTTACGCAACTCATGTTTCAGGTCATTGACGTCATGACAAGAGTATGCGCGGCGCATCTGGAAATCGCCAAACCTTTTTCCAAAGGTCCACAGGGCGTTGTAAGCACCCACTATCCCCGCATATCTTCCAAACGCTACCATCCGGTTACCATGCCGATCTTTTAACGCTTCATAATCAATCAGGGTAATATTTTTCTTTAATATTTCCTGCAGTAATTTTTTATTGTAGGGTTGCTTTTTAATGGTATGCGAGAAGAAAAGGTAAATTTTATCGGGGATTAATGCTTCCAGCGGAACTTCCTTAATCCCCATCAGGATATCACACTGGCTGACATCGGAGGCTACGCCAATGTCCAAATCCTGGTACTCCTTATCAGGGAAACACCTAACCTCACTGCGTTGGCAAATAATTTTTACATCTTGAAAGCGTAGTTGGATTTCTTCGGCTTGTATAGGTGTAAAAGCTACTCTTTTATCGGGTGGAATTTTGCCTTCGCGGATGAGTCCGATTTTTATTGAGCGCATAAAGATGATATTAAGAAAAATACGGCGGGCATTAAAACTATTCTTTCACGAAGAAAGAAATTAGTCACCGGGGGCATTCCTCTATTAATGGAAATCTCACCGCTCCAGGAAGCTGCCCAGTAAGGAACTGCCTTCTTTGCCCGTATTTCTACCGTAAGGCGATAATGCCTGAACCAGTTTTCTGATAGGCATGGACTGCAGCCATATTTTTCCGGATCCCTGTAAAGTTGCCAAAAACATTCCTTCGCCGCCAAAGATCATGGAGCGCAGCCCCCCGGCCATCTGAACATCGAAATTGACCTGCGACTCAAAGGCAACAACACAACCCGTGTCTACACGCAAAGTTTCATGGTTGAGCGTCCTCTCAATTACTGTCCCACCTGCGTGCACAAACGCTTTTCCATCACCTTGAAGTTTTTGCAAAATAAATCCCTCGCCTCCGACTAAACCAGAACCAATTCTTTTATTGAAGGTGATAGAAACTTTTGTTCCGAAAGCAGCGCATAAAAATCCATCCTTCTGAACGATCAATTCCTTATTGGGACATT
>JAYSOP010000354.1:0-5466 GCA_043722905.1 Chryseolinea sp. | reverse complement strand
CATATACGAATCAAATTATTTTGCCGGTAATGTACATTCTTTGAGTATATCGCGAGAGTGAAGCTTTAAAACCTGACAATAAGGGAGAGACCTGCGGTTCTGCCCGTCCACGCATCCTGTCTCATGCTGGGTTCTATACTCACCTGAAGGTTGGGATTCAGGTCAAATTCTTTCAGGTGTGAGTCAACATGCGCATCCACCATTTGCAGCAAATACATTCCCCCGAGAAGTATGATCATGAAGTCGCGTTCACGTCGCGCTTTATCGACAATCGTTCGCAGCTGTCCGGTAGTACGGTTAATGGTTGGGTTTTCCACATTTTCGCCACGGCCGGCTTCGATGTTCTCAAACAGATAACCTTTGTATTCTGTATACAGATTATTATAAGCGTTGATGTAATAGCCGATAGCATAAAATCCCCCGTATACCAATGGAAGCTTCCAGTATTTTTTATTGTATACCTGACCGAGGCCAGGCAGGATGGCCGCATACAGGATCGCTTTGCGGGGGCTATATCTTTTCGCCAGCGATTTTATGGCTACTGTATCCGGTTCATTCTGAAAAACAGTATCGCGCTCAACGATCAGAGAATCCTGTGCCTCTGCATGAGCAGCACCGAGAATGATAAAGAATATGAGATAAAGCTTTTTCATGCATTTAACAGGTGTCAAACTATACCATATGTTATGATATTTTGAAAATATCCAATACGCGGTTCAGATCTTCTGTTGATAAGAACGGGATTTTTATTTCACCTTTCGCACCATCGCTTTTAACTACAACACGGGTGCCAAAGTGCGAAGAAAGTTTTGATTGCAACTGAGAAATTTCACGGCTGACCGTTACTGCCCCTGTGCTCCCCAATTCTCCACTGTCATTTTCTGCTTTCTTTCCGGATACCTCCCTAACCAGTTCTTCGACTTTTCTAACGGAAAGATCTTCACTTAACGTCTTTTTAAAAATATAGAGTTGTTTGTCAGGGTTCTCAACATTAATAATGGCCCTGGCATGACCCATGGACAATTTATTATCGCGTACGGCTATCTGAATATCCGGCGGAAGCCGTAACAACCGGAGATAATTGGTTACGGTTGCACGATTTTTTCCGACGCGATCGCCTAGCTCATCTTGTTTGAGACTGCATTCTGAAATTAAACGTTGATAGCTAAGGGCAATTTCAATAGCATTCAGGTTTTCCCGCTGAATGTTTTCGATCAGCGCCATTTCAAGCATCTGCTGATCGTTGGCGGAACGGATATATGCCGGAATGGTTTTTAACCCCGCCAGTTTGGAAGCCTGGAAACGCCGCTCACCCGAGATCAGCTGGTATTGATTTGTTGTTAACCTTCTGACGGTAATGGGTTGAATAATTCCATGAACTTTGATCGATTCGCTCAGTTCCTGTAAAGCCTCCTGATCGAAATGCGTTCTCGGTTGAAAAGGATTTACTTCAATTTCCTCAACTTGAATTTCTGCAATTCCGCTCACAGGTTGTGCATGGGAGGTTGATCCTGCCGGAGTTTGGATATCAACATCCAGTTTATCTTCAGGGGAATTGTCGCTTAAGAGCGCGCTAAGTCCCCTTCCTAATGCTTTTTTCTTACTCATTTCGACGCTCCGTTTTTATCTAAAATTTCGTGGGCAAGGTTCAAATAACTGATGGCACCTTTGCTTTCGGCATCGTGAACAATCACAGGCAATCCAAAGCTTGGTGATTCACTTAGCTTTACATTTCTGGGGATGATGGTTTTAAAAGTCATTTTTTGAAAATGAGTTCTCACCTCTTCGACCACCTGATTTCCAAGGCTCGTGCGTGAATCATATAACGTCAGCAAAATACCTTCTATTTCCAGCCGGGGATTCAATCTTGTCTGGATGATTTTAATAGTATTTAAAAGTTTTCCCAGACCCTCCAGGGCAAAGTATTCGCACTGTACAGGAATGATCACCGAATCTGCTGCCGTTAATGCGTTGATGGTGATCAAGCCCAAAGATGGGGAACAATCTATAATGATAAAATCGTAGTCATTTTTGATCTTGCTTAAGGCATCCCGCATTTTTTCTTCCCGGCGCTCAATGCTCACCATCTCAACTTCAGCACCCACCAGGTCGATATGGGAAGGAAGGACGTCCAGAAACTTCAGATCATTTTTTACGATTGCCTCTCTCGGATTCACCCCGTCTACCATGCATTCATATATTCCTTTATGGATGTCTTTTGGATTGAGCCCTAAACCGGAGGTAGAATTCGCCTGTGGGTCGGCATCCACCAACAAGGTTTTTCGTTCCAGAACTGCCAGGCTTGCCGCCAGGTTAATGGCAGAAGTAGTTTTGCCTACACCGCCCTTTTGATTTGCAATCGCAATGATCTTTCCCATGCTTATTTGTTTGCGTTCTGCCGTAGTTTTTCAGGATGATGTAAGGCTGTAATGGAAGTGACTACTTTGTAACAGATTGTGGGCTAGTAGCCTGCAGTTTGAAGCCTTCATGATCAGTCAAGTAAACGGAGAACCAAAATGAATTTCCTGCCTGTTATTTACAGTTCAGGCCTGCAAATATATCGTAAAATACCCATGGGCGTGGAACATCGTGGAACGTGTTATCCACAATCGGTACACAAACAATGCACGTTTATAACCTTGAAAATCAATGCCTATCCTGGGATAAGTGTCTGAAATTTAGTATCTTAAGTTAGACCGGCCGGGCTAAAATTCTTAACCGGTCTGCTTTTCCAATTTTACTTCTTCCTTTTCTTACGATCTTCCTCGGTCTTTTTTCTTGCTTCCTCGCTGGCCTTCATCGCATCCTCCAGTTTTGACATAAACTTGGATTTTTTCCCCCCTCCGCCGCCGGACAGATTTTTCTTGCGGTTTTCCTCCAGAATAACTTTGATCTTGTTCTCGTCAACAAACCTCCGGATAATTGCCTGCTGCGCAAAAGTTACCAGATTCGACACGAAATAGTAAAAGGTAAGACCGGCTGAAAATGAATTCAAAACAAATAAGAAAATCACCGGCATGATATAAGACATCGACTTCATCGGTCCCTGAATGTTGGATAACTGATTATTTTGCCATGTATAGATCAGGGTGGATACCGTCATTAACACCGTGAACAAACTAATGTGGTCGCCCACGCCAAAAGGAATTGTGAAGGGTAATCTTAATATTGAATCGTAAGTCGATAAATCCTCCGCCCATAAAAAAGGCTGTTGCCTTAGCTCAATGCTCGCCGGAAATAGATAGAACATAGCAAATAGAATGGGCATCTGTAAGAGTACTGGTATACAACCGCTGATCGGATTGACCCCCACTTGTTGATATAATTTCAGCTGCTCCTGCTGCACCTTCGTCATATCCTCACCATGCTTTTCTTTGATCTCATCGAGTTCTGGTTTCAGCACCTTCATCTTGGCCATGCTGAGATAAGAACGATAGGAGAGGGGGGCAAGAACAAGTTTCAGCAACAATACAAGAATGATAATGATCAATCCATAATTGGTTATGAAGCCCGTTAAGAAATGAAAAACAGGGAAGATGACAAATTTATTGATCCAGTAAACAGGCGGCCATCCAAGATAAACGTTCTTCTCGAAATCAGCAGTAACCACATCAATTTCCTGATAGTCGTTGGGTCCCAGGTAAAATTTATAGTTACTTTTTCCGGAAGCCAATGTTGCTTTGGGAATAAAAAGTTTCACTTTGGCATATTCCACCATCGTGGAATCAGTTTCATTGGTAACGGTAGAGACTTCCCCTCCGGAAAAATTAGTTTTTTGTGCGATGATGGCTGATAAAAAGAATTTTTGTTTGATGGCCACCCATTTCACCGGTTGTGAAAAAGTTTCGAGTTCTGTACCTGATGAGCGCTCAGCGAGATTATCAAACCCGCCGTCTGCTTCATAATAAGTGATGGCTGAATTATTGCGGGTTTCTGTGATGTCCTTCTCCGACGGAACGATCTTGTCATTCCATTGAAAGGTGAGATTTTCGCCAGCGAATTTTTCTGACAGGCCCTTTTGCTCAAGGCTGTAACCGATCTCATAACCCTTTGCGGGAATGGAGTAAGTCTGTTTTAAACCAGATCCATCGGCAAGTTTCAAACTAAAAGAAATGCGCGTTGTATCGCCATCCTGCTTTTTTTCGGTCGTGTAAAAAAGTGCATACAGGTTCACCTCTTTCCCCTCATAACCAGTGAGCAGTTTGAAGTCGGTGCGCTCGGGCGTAATTAATTTTAAGGGAGTTTTAAAATAAGTCTTGTATTTTTTAAGCTCCAGTTCTTTGATTATTCCACCTTTGTTGGTGAATACGATCGAGAAGTCTTCCGTCTCCACAGTCGTTGTGCTTTCATTGCCCCTCGCGAAAGTTGAGAGATTCCCATAAGAAGCCGTCAATACACTGTCTGGAATGGTTGCCTCTGCACGCCGGGTTGTATCCTGGGGTGTGACCGTTGGCGAATCTGTAACAACTGGTTGTTTAGATGTGGGTGGCGTTTTGGGCGAGAACCAATAAAAATAAACCAATAACAACGCTGCAATCAAGGTTAATCCTATCGCCGAATTTCTATCCATTTTTCTGTGCTATGATAAAAAAAGTTAACATTTTTAACGGGCTGCAATATTAAGAAATAGATTTTTTATGGTTTAGCGCAGCGCCAACAAACTTGACAAACAGCGGGTGTGGATTAAGCACGGTACTCCTCAATTCAGGATGATATTGCACGCCAATAAACCACGGGTGGTCTTTCAACTCGATGACTTCAACCAAACCTGACTCAGGATTAATACCCACGGTTTTCATACCGGCAGCTTCAATCTGTTCCAGATATTTGTTGTTAAACTCATACCGGTGGCGGTGCCTTTCCTGAATCAGGGATTCACCATACGCGCTCTGCGCTTTGCTCCCTTTCTTTAGTTTGCAATCGTAAGAGCCCAAACGCATCGTTCCCCCTTTCATCGTAATTTTTTTCTGTTCCTCCATCATATCGATGACGGGATTTTTGGTTTTTGCATTCAGTTCGGTGGAACTGGCTTCGAGACCGAGTATATGCCTTGCAAATTCTACTACCGCGCATTGCATACCTAAACAAATGCCAAAAAAAGGAATCTTATTTTCCCTCACGTACCGGATGGCTTCAATCTTTCCTTCCATTCCACGTTCCCCAAAACCTGGCGCTACAAGAATACCGTTCAGACCTTTTAGTATTGATTCTACACTATCCTTATTGATATCTTCCGAAGAGATCCAGGTAACATTTACTTTGGAATCATTTTCCGCTCCCGCGTGAACAAATGCCTCCGCGATGGATTTGTAAGCATCAGGGTACGAAACATATTTGCCCACTAATCCAATAGTGACTTCCTCCATCGGATTCTTAAGCTTTCCCAAAAAAGTTTTCCACTGATCCAGATCAGGTTCGGATCTTGAATGGATCTTCATCTTTGCGAGTACGCGTTCATCCAGCTTT
>JAYSOP010000353.1:0-3333 GCA_043722905.1 Chryseolinea sp. | reverse complement strand
TATGATGAGGGTGGAATAAAAGGTATGGTCATACGCGGATTCCATCCAAAACGATCGGGAGATGTTGCTCTGGTGCTTGAGCCGGGCTGGTACCCTGCCACTAAAATGCAGGGAACTACACACGGTTCACCGTACCTCTATGATACCCATGTACCCATTATTTTTTATGGGAAAGGAGTCAAAAAAGGGTATTCCGTCAACTACCATTCCATCACCGATATAGCGCCAACGGTGTCCATACTGTTAAATATCAAATTCCCCTCCGGATGCACCGGCCAACCTATTCAGGAAATTTTTGAGTAAGTATAGAATTATGCCAGAATTTCAGATATTACGAAGGCTCTTTTTGACGACGAATGAAGAGCACCGTATCACTAGCCATTAAAGTTTACAGACCTGACGATTTAAATGAGCGAAACAAAGTTTAAACCTGTTCTCGGCCTTTGGGACGCTACTATGGTGGTGGCCGGCTCCATGATTGGCTCCGGAATATTTATTGTGAGCGCTGACGTTGTGAGAAACGTAGGAAGCGCAGGTTGGTTGATTGGAGTATGGGTTATTACTGGCTTCATGACCATTATCGCTGCTGTTAGTTACGGGGAACTCAGTGGAATGTTTCCCAAAGCCGGGGGGCAATATGTATATCTGAAAGAGGCCTATAATCCATTAATGGGCTTTTTGTATGGGTGGAGTTTTTTTGCCGTGATACAAACTGCCACTATCGCTGCCGTTGGTGTCGCGTTTGCCCGGTTTTCAGCATACATTTTTCCCTGGATGAGCGAGAGCAATACAATCATCGATTTCGCTTTCATGGATATTTCAGCGGCCCAGATTTCGGCAATCCTTCTCATTATTTTTCTCACCTATGTCAATACACGAGGCATTAAAGAGGGCAAAATTATTCAGACAACATTCACCGTTTCGAAATTGCTGGCACTTTTTGGCCTGATGCTTTTTGGTTTTCTTTTTGTGAAAGAAAGCTTCTGGGCCGAAAACTGGCAAACGGGTTTCAATGCCATGCGTGATCTTGGTGTCAACGGACTGGGTAAGCAAGCCACAGGTTGGGAGGCAATAGGGGGTGTAACATTACTGGGCGCCATCGCAGCTTCGATGACGGGATCGATTTTCAGCAGCGATGCCTGGAACAATGTAACGTTCATAGCAGGTGAAATAAAAAACCCGCAGCGCAACATAGGGTTAAGCCTTTTTCTTGGAACCCTTATCGTAACAATATTATACATTGCCACGAACCTGATGTACCTGAATGTATTACCGATTCAAGGTATAGCCTTCCCTCAGTCAGACCGCTTAGCCGTTTCTGCGGCAAACCAGATCTTCGGTAATCCGGGTATGCAGTTGATCGCAGTGTTGATCATGATCTCCACTTTTGGTTGCAATAATGGATTGATCCTGGCCGGGGCAAGAGTTTATTACACCATGGCAAAAGATAAATTATTTTTCCGCCAGGCTGGAGAGTTAAATAAAAACGCGGTCCCACAGTGGGCATTGTGGGCGCAATGTGTTGTCGCTTCTGCCCTCTGTTTGAGTGGTGAATACGGAAACCTTCTGGACATGATTTCGTTTGTCGTGGTTATTTTCTATTCACTAACCATCGCGGGTATTTTTATTTTGCGAAAAAAGCGACCTGATTTGCCGAGGCCATACAAAGCGTTTGGTTACCCTGTTCTTCCATTAATTTACATTCTGATGGGCGCCACTTTCTGTACGTTGCTGATAATTTACAAGCCTCAGTTTACATGGCCCGGTTTGATTATTACATTGATTGGCATACCGATTTATTATGTCGTAGTTAGGAATAGAAAGGTGTAAAAGAGTGACAGCCAGTTTTTGAAATGTTGCCTGTAGTTGAGTAAATTAAATTTAAATTTCGGCATGAAATTTAAAATACTTTTTATAATGGTGCCGGGCTCATCACATCTACAACATTCTTCCATGAGCCATCGGCGCCTTTCTTCCAAATGGTTACTGACTGGAAATTTGTTACGGAGTTTCCTGTTGAGTCATTCATGGTAATTTTGGCTTCTTCAAGGAGATATCCTAAATCTCCGCTTGAAGAAATTACAGCACTTTTAGGTTCCCAGCTAATTTTGAATCCGGGACTTGAAAAACCGTCTTCGACCATTTTGCGAATTTGATCCTTTCCCTTTACAACCGGCTCCCCCGCAGATATTACTATAGCATCATCCGCCCAATAAGTCAGTATCTTCTCTACATCCCCGGAAGAGGCGGACTGAGACCACTCCCTGCTGACTTGCATAAGCTTTTCCCCTTCTGTCCTGGTATCAACATTTTTCTGGTTACAGCTAAGAAAGCTGAGTAAAATAAATGGCAGGGTGGTTGTTGCTTTCATATTGCAGGGTTTGTATGGTAAATTTTGATATGAAAGTTAATATTTGGAAGCGGATCATGAAAGGTTTAATAATATAAAAGTTTCCAGTAAGAATGGAAGTTAGCGTGAGGATTTTGCAAAAAGGGACCAGGTATTCAAAGGCACTACCAAGCTTTTGGTTATCCTCTTTTCCTTTAATTTACATTCTCATGGAGCTCAGGCCACCGTCATGAAAGCCAAAAACATTATCACCAACTTTGAGCGATGAAACGTTTTTACCAATCGATTCAACCCTACCATCAAATCGGTTCCGGGAATCGGTTTGTTGGGCTTGAGTAAGCCTGTAACAAACCGCATAATAAAAGGTTTTGCCCTAAGTATTGCGCAATCTGTACGATTAACCGTTGTTGCATGACTCTAAATCAGTACCTCATGGTCGTGAGGAACAGGCTTTACTACTTTTTTGACCTTTAGAACACCTGGTGATCCGTAATTTTCATATACCGCTGCCTTCATGGTGTTTAAATTTGTTTTTATGACAAACTCAAGTGAGGACACACGTCATGCCGACATTCAGGAAATTTGTTTGGCCAGGATTTCCAGGCCTTCCTCAAAAGAGCGAGGTTCATATCCCAGTTCTTTCCGGGCTTTGTTGATGATGAAACCGGTTGTTAATGGTCTGCGCGCAGGTTGCTTGAACTTACTGGAGTCCGTGGGTTTAATCAACGACTTATCAAGATTAAAATACTCCGCAGTTTTAATGGCAATATCGTAAGGGGAAAGAAAATCTTTTCCCGAAATATTATAAATTCCCTGTGCTTTTTTAAGGGCAGCAAGATAGCAGCCCTGCGCAAGATCTTCAGCAAGTGTTGGCGTGCGCCATTGGTCATTTACCACCTGAATGGTTTTATTTTGTTCTAAACTATTTTTTACCCAAAGCACAATGTTGGAACGGCTCATGTCATTTGTGATACCAAAAACCA
>JAYSOP010000352.1:0-5587 GCA_043722905.1 Chryseolinea sp. | reverse complement strand
GGAAATTTTTATTTTTTTGGTCAGGCCGGGATATAAAAATAAAAAGTTGAGCCTTTTCCTAAGGCACTCTTTGCGGTGATGTAGCCGTTGTGATTCTCGGCGATTTTTTTGCAAAGGGCTAACCCAATTCCGGTTCCGGCATAATCCTGTTTGCCATGTAATCGTTGAAACATGGTGAAAATCTTTTTATCGTATTGCTGATCAAACCCTATACCGTTATCCGTAAAAGAAATTTCCATATAGTTTTGGTCCGTCATATGCCTGGGATTGTTCAGGATCTGTTCTTTGCTAACCTCCTTGAATTTAATTTCAATTACCGGTTCTTTTTCCGTGAATTTTAACGAGTTGCTGATGAGGTTGCTGAACAATTGACTTAGCTGCAGGGGATTTCCTTTGATTGTAGGAAGGTCTTCGTGAATTATCCGTGCTTTTTTATCTTCCAGTAACAATTCAAAATCACTTTCCACACCTGCCATAATTACATTCAAATCCACAGGCACCATTTCATCGCTAACCCGCGCTAAACGGCTATAGTTTAATACTGATCTTATCAGCTCTGACATTCTTTGCGCGGAATTATTGATTTTATCAAAATACCGGTTCACCAGATTTTCGTCCCCTAAATTTGCGTGAATGATATCGGCGAAGGTTTGAATTTTACGAATGGGTTCCTGTAGATCGTGAGAGGCCACGTAAGCAAACTGTTCCAATTCCCTGTTTTGAGATTCGAGTTCTGTAGTATAAGCAAGCAATTTATCTTCTGCGTCCTTTTTTTCCGTAAGGTCTCTGGTGATTTTTGAGAATCCAATGATATTATTCTCGCTATCGAGGAGGGCGTTAATGGTAATACTTCCCCAGAACCGGGTGCCATCTTTTCGTAAGCGCCATCCGTCATGACCCGCTTTGCCGTTTTTTACGGCTATATCAATAACCTGTTGTGGCAGATTATTTTTTCTGTCTTCAGGTAGATAAAAAATGCTGAAGTGTTTGCCGACAATTTCCGACTCCTTATACTGTTTGATTTTTTCGGCCCCTTTATTCCAGTTCTGGATTATGCCATGTCTGTCCAGGAGGATGATGGCATAGTCCTGGATTCCGTCAATCATTTTATGGTAGCGTTCTTCACTTCGCTGTAGCGCCGCATTATTTTCTTCCAGTTTGGCGGTCCTCTCCTTTACCTCTTTTTCCAGTCTTTGCGCGTGTGTCTTTTGATCTGTGATGTCCAGGGTGGTGCCGTACATGCGAAGTGGTTTTCCGGCATCATCATACAATACTTTTCCATTCAAACGTACCCAATGAATGGATTTATCAGGCCAGATAATGCGCGCTTCATAGAAGAGATAACCTCTTTCGAAGGCAATGGAATGGGCTTTCGCTCTCGTTGCCCGATCATCCGGATGAATTCGGTCGGCGAAGTTTTTTTGAACCAGTCCTTTTGTATTGGTAAATCCAAACATCCTGGCAAGTCTTTCAGAATACTGAAACGTGCCATTGGGGATATCCCAATCAAAGGTGCCCATTTCGGCGGCCTCCAAAGCAAGGCGGATGCGAAGTTCATTTTTTCGCAAGGTCTCCACAAACTGTTTTTCAACGCTGATATCCACAACGGTTCCGAAAAATCTTTCTGGCTCCTTTTTGTTATTGAAATAGACTTTGCCCCTTGACCTTATCCATCGCACACTTTTATCGTCATAACGTAGGATCCGGTAAGTGAGGTCGTACTCACCACCTTCTTCGGGATCCATCGCCTGATTGATTTCTTTTTCCACAAAGGCTTTATCAGCCGGGAACAGGAGTTGTGAAAAAAGGTTGAAGTCAATTTTCACGTCCGGAGGAAGCGCATATATTTTTTTACATTCCTCTGACCAGGCGAGCTCGCCACTGAGTGGATGATAATCCCAGGTGCCGAGATTAGTAGCCTGAATGGCCATCTTCAAACGCTCTTCATTCTCCAGGGTCTTCTTTCTGGATTGTACCTGTTCCGTAATTTCATCGGCTAGGACCATGATCCCGGTGATTTTTCCGTTCTCTTCGCGCAACGCTTCATAGACAAGCTTTACAAAAACATTTTCAACTTTTCCATTTCTTATCAGGCTTAACGCCATTTCATCGTATACGGCACGTACGCCTGAATTGTAAACGCCAGTCAAAAGATTTTCATAGCCTTCACCTCCTCCATATGAAAGGCCTTCGAATAAAGGTTTATTCAACATCTGGTGGGCGGACTTCCCCCATATCTCCA
This sequence comes from Chryseolinea sp., assembly GCA_043722905.1. Classification (GTDB taxonomy): domain Bacteria; phylum Bacteroidota; class Bacteroidia; order Cytophagales; family Cyclobacteriaceae; genus Chryseosolibacter. Next base: position 3,345 of record JAYSOP010000352.1, on the reverse strand, counting down.
GCATCCTGTCATTGGCAATCTCCACTACAAACTTTCTCCCTTTCAAAATGCACATCGCCAGCGGTGCCTGGAGAAATAAATTCTTAAGTTGTTCGTTCCTGAGTTGCCGTAATTTATGCTCATTGATTACGATGCTGGTGGTCTCGTTGCTTGTAATGAAAATTCCCTGGAAGTTACCCGCATCATCCATGATCGGTGTATAGGTAGCGGTGAAATAGGCTTCCTCAGGATATCCTCTCCGGTTTATCATAAACCTTACGTTATCCAAAACCATCGATTTACCGAGCATCAATTCGGGCAACTTCAGACTAAAGTTTTCCCAGACCTCCGCCCATGTTTCTCTCGCAGGGCCGCCCAATGTGCCATCGTGCCTGCCTCCCAACAGCTTCCTGTAAGCGTCATTGTAAATTTGGATGAGGTCATTGCCCCAGAAAATAATGATGGGCAATTTGGAATCAAGGCATAGGCGAACGGTTGATCGCAACAGAGGCGACCACCCGGTCCTGGCACCAAGGGGTGTAGTGCTCCAATCAAATTGGTCGACCAACACTTTCATCCCGCCGATGTCGTCAGTACCGGTACCCAGTGTCTGAGGTTCCATACGCTAGAGGTTACCGCGTGGCGCGATTCGTTTTAAAAATTTCTTCCAGCTTTTCTGTCAATAGCGATAAGGCCGGAGGTTTTACGATGAAACCATTCGCGCCTAATATTTTGCTTTTGTCAATAAACGTTGGTTCCGAAGAAGTAGAAAACATGAATATGATAGACTCTGCAGCCTGTGGGAGTTCTTTGATCCGCCGAAGGCATTCCATTCCATCCATTTTTGGCATGTTCACGTCAATAAAAATATAATCCGGTTTAAGCGACTGGTCTGCTTCCAATAGCTTAATCGCCTGCACGCCGTCCTTTGAAATGATGCATTCAATTTGGGCATCGATCTTATGCACTGCCATGCAAAATATTTCCTGATCATCAACATCATCTTCGATCAGCAGGCACTTAGGGGAATTGTTCACGTAAGATGATTTTAACTTTTTTTTGGGAAGTAAGCGATCAAATATAATGGGTTTTTAGTAAAAAAAAACGAGGTAAACCGGCTGTATTCTGTAGGAGACCGGGCTTAACCACCCCCGTTTCGCCTTGGCGGCGTAACGTCCCGTCCTTGAAGGAAGGAGGGGAATTTTTTTGCAACCCAACGGTATGGCTATTCGGGACGGAATCTTCCGTTACGCTTAAAGCAGAAAACCAAATTAGTTTTGAGAATATTTAGGAGACCGGGTTTAACCACCCCAGCTTTTTACTCTTATAGAACCTGTTCTCATTAGTATAAAGGGGTTATAATCCCTAATTTTAGGGAATTTCAACCCCTGGAATAATACCCGTACAGCCTTATGGTTAGAGCCTTGCTTCTTGAAAAAGGTAAAATTGAATCGCGGACCGAATACAAATATGCCCTGTTGCGTGGTCAACTAGGTCTTCTCCTTGGGGCAATCTGTTTTATATATATTTTCATAGATATTTTCAGCGGTGTACCGGTGTATATCCCCTGGTACCTGGCGGGTATTGCAATGGCTTGCCTCGTTATCCTGCAAAACAGGAAAGGAAATTACCTCATGGCCTCCGTCTTACTGCTGATTACCGCCAACATGCTGGTCTTCCTGATCGCGTCGCTGGAAGATTCACAGGGCGGCGCTTTCTTTTACTTTATGGCCACCTCTGCCACCAGCCTGGTGGTGTTAAATCCCATCAGCAAACGCCTGGGTTTAGTATTCGTGGCGCTCAGCATCCTCCTCTCCGGTATTGCTTATTTTGGCGACCTTCCCTTTCAGGTTCCGCCGGAAAACCAAAACTATGTCAGCATTAGCTTTACGGTAAATTTTTTACTGGGACTCTTATCGTCCGTCCTGATCCTGCATTTTGTCATGACCCGAAATCAGGAATCAGAAGACTCGCTGTTAAAAAACCATCAAACCCTTCAGGAATTAACCAAAGAACTGGAGAAGAGCAAGAACCGTTTTGCCCTTGCCGTGGAAGGAACAAAGGCGGGCATTTATGAACGGGATATTATCACTAATGTATTGTATGTGAGTTCGCGGTTCCGTGATCTGCTGGGGTTTAGTTCCGGTGAAGACTCGGAAATGGACTATCCTGTTTTTGAGTCCATGATCCATCCCGATGATAAGGAGCGCGCCACCAGTCTAGTGAATACCGCCATCGCACAGGGCACGTCTTATCAGTATGAGACGAGGTTAATCCTGAAGAATGGAGAATTCAGGTGGTTCCTGGTTTCGGGTATAGTCAGTAAGAAAACCGGATCACCGCATCTTGCCGTTGGATCTATCATCGACATACACGACCGGAAGATGGCCGAACAACAACTCCTTGACAAGAATCAGGAATTGGAGAAAACCAACAAGGAACTTGACAGATTTGTTTACAGCGCATCGCACGATATGCGGGCTCCCCTCAGTACTTTACGCGGCCTTCTCAATCTGGCAAAAATGACCCACTCTCCTGAAGAGATTGTTGATTATCATGAAAAGATGGTCAACCGCATCCACACCATGGAAGGATTTATTAAAGAAGTCACAGACTACTCGCGTAACTCAAGACTGGAAATTAAAGCTTCAAAAATAAATCTCAGATCGCTTTTCGAAGAAGTGAAAACCTCCTTCGAATTCCTGGCTCACGAAGCGCTTGTGGAATGTATGAATGAAATCGATCCGCAACTTGTGATCAACAGTGACAAGGAAAGGCTGAAGGTGATCCTCAATAACCTGGTATCCAATGCCATAAAATATAATGACCCTGACAAACCAAATCGATTTGTAAAAGTTGAGGCTTTCTTTAAAAATGAATGTTGCACCATCCGGATTTCCGACAATGGAATTGGTATCAAGCCCGAATACCAGGAAAAGATCTTTGATATGTTCTTCAGGGCTTCCGAAAGATCAGACGGTTCCGGACTAGGATTGTATATCGTCAAGGAAACGATTCAACGGTTGTCCGGTGAAATAAGGTGTCAATCGTGGGAACGGGAGGGAAGTATCTTTGAAATAGTTATACCGGATATCGGGGTAAAGGGTATAAGGATATAGGGTATAAAGGTATAGGGGTATAAGGAAATAAGGTGTCCGAATCTTAAAAATATTCTTTTTTAAATTTCATTATGGAGATGGCTTAACACGCTATACCTCTATACCCCTATACCTTTATACCTCTATACCTTCATTCCCCCCCTTCCAAGGAATTCCAACGAATAAAAAGGATTTTTTTTCCTAAATTGGTAAAGATATGATATTGGGTTTTTAACCATAATGCTGATGAAAAGTACGATCCTGATGG
>JAYSOP010000351.1:0-2069 GCA_043722905.1 Chryseolinea sp. | reverse complement strand
AAAGATAAAACTTATTCTTCTATCAGTATCCATATCAATAGTGGCGTTATGCCAAACCCCAATTAGTATAAAGGATACTTCATCCAAAAAAGAGCCTGCAAAAGACAGAAATATGTTTGGGCTTCACATACCACGCGGTTTAAAAATTAATAGCGATGGTTTGGCTGATGGCTATATTATGTTTGCAGTGCCTAATTCGCCATTGGTTTATTTACTCAATCGCAGGGGTGAAGTAGTGCACCAATGGAAAGGAAATTATGGGGCATTTAATGCTTATTTGATGGATGATGGATCCCTGATTCAAGGAGCAGATGATCCGGATTATCCTGTCTTTGGTTTTGGCGGGCCTTATGGACGTATACAAAAAATTGACTGGAACGGTAAGATGTTGTGGGATTTTGAATATGCTACGGAAGAACATATAGTACATCACGATTTCGATGTAATGCCTAACGGTCATATACTTGCTATAGCTTATGAAACCAGGTCACATGAAGATGCCATAGCAAACGGAAGGAAACCGGAGAAGGTACCTAAGTCAGGACCGTGGTTAGAAAAAATTATAGAAATTGAGCCACAGGGTAAAACTGGCGGTAAGATCATTTGGGAGTGGCATGTTTCGGATCATTTAATCCAGGATTTTGATGCTAAAAAAGCTAATTATGGTAAGCCGGCAGATCATCCGGAATTATTAGATTTTAATATGGGGATACCATTGCCTCCCGCTATAACCCAGGATAGTGTGGACATTTTAAAGGCTAAAGGAATGGAAGAGAGGAACACGACTGCCGGTAACAGGGGTGCCGATATTTTTCATTTTAATGCCGTAAAATATAATGCAGACCTGGATCAGATTGTTTTTAGCTCCCCAAGTTTAAATGAAATATTCATCATTGATCACAGCAGCACCATCAAAGAAGCAGCATCTCACAAAGGAAGCAGCTGGGGAAAAGGAGGAGATTTTCTTTACCGTTGGGGAAATCCAAAAAACTATCAAAGGGGGGATTCAACCAACCGGCAATTGTTTGGCCAGCATGATGTCAGATGGATTGAGAAAGGCAAGCCGGGAGCAGGAAATTTAACGGTGTTCAACAACCATCCTCCCGGAGAAATAGATTGGAGTGTAATGGGCAATGATGTCCATAATTATTCTGCTGTGTATGAACTGACTCCTCCTGTTGGTAAAGATGGCAAGTATAATATAGAAAAGGACAAGCCATTTGGTCCTGAGAAACCTGTATGGGTTTATGTTGCTCCGGATACTATTTCCTTTTGGAGTAGTTTCATTTCAGGCGCACACCGGATGAATAACGGCAATACCTTTATTAATGAAGGAGCAAAAGGACGTTTTTTTGAAGTAACCCCTGATGGTAAAATTGTCTGGGAATATTTAAATCCTTATCATGGTGATATTCATAAACCAAATGGTGACCCTGTTTCTCCCATACCGTTTGCCTATTTCGAATTTCGCTCTACTTTTATACCTGCAAATCATCCCAGTCTTGCTAACAAAAAACCAGAACCTTTAATACCACAACCAAAACCATTTTTTTTGCCACCCCCACAAGGTGATAAAAAATAAACAATTCGAATGAAGCAAAGGTTAGTAGTCTGAGTAATTTAATTGGAGCCCGGCTTACGGATTTGTATTCAGCAGCCGTTGCGCTGCACCCGACAGCTATCGGGTTTGATACTTTTTTTTATTTATTGGGCAAAATACTAAGTACCATTAATTCAAAAAATTTCAACATGAAAAATCTATGGCTCCTATTTCACCTCTTTACATGTTTTACCAACTTAGGATTCACCCAGGGCAGGGCCATTGATATAGACTCTGCAACTAAAAAACCATATGTATCAAAAGACAGAAATATGTTCGGTCATGGGATTCCGCGGGGTTTAACCATTAACTCTGATGGTCTAACCGAAGGTTACGTAATGTTTGCAGTTCCTAATTCTGCTTCAGTTTATCTTATCAATCGTAAGGGGGAGGTAGTTCATGAATGGAAAGGAAATTATGGGGTGATGGGCGCCTATCTAAATAATGACGGATCGCTTGTACAAAATGC
>JAYSOP010000350.1:0-7011 GCA_043722905.1 Chryseolinea sp. | reverse complement strand
CAGGCGTTTGACAGGCGCGGTATCATTGACTCTTAAACCCCTATTTATTTCTTTTAAAAATAGCTTTAAAAATTAAAATAAATACAATGCCACCGATGCACATCATTAAAAGAACTTCCGGTGTAATATATTTTATCGCATGCATGAATTTTAATGATTAAAATTTCATTCGAACCTGAAATTTAACATCATTCTTCGTATTTCCCTCAATCGCATCCTGTCCGGTGCCAATTACATCGGCATTGGTTATTCTCGTTCGGGCGTACCGAACCCAAAGGGTAAGCTGTTTATGTATAGTATACTCCATTAATGCATAATTTCTTACACCACTTCCGTCATACGCTGGAAGTGAAAATGAGAGCCAGACATCGTTTTCATATATATATAGTCGATTATCGTAACTATCGGTAGTAAACAATGCATGCCTCCCGGTAAACTGAAACCTACCAATAGAAAAATGGATGTCCTGTACCAACGCCATACCCTCCGAGGTTTCTTTATCAAAAAAATAACTGCTGTACTGGAATCTGGACTTCAGGCGAAGGTTTTCGCCGATTCCGTAGTCACAGTTCAAGGTAATGTTGCGTCGTAAACCTTCCTTCAATTGATACAAGGTGTTAACTTCCGGCAAATTACGTTGTTTGGATTCCGCGCGCGCTTGTGCGAAAATCGCTATCTTTTTCACAGGTTGGTAGGTAAGCTTTAACAAGCATTCATAACCCTGAGCAGGAGCGTACCTTCGAAATCCTAACCAGGGAAATGCGAACAGGTCGGCATATCCGGTGAGGTTGTATTGACGATTCCACCGATACTTCCAGCCCCAATATAAACCTCGCTCATTTTGAGGTTGAGTATTTTCTGAAAAAGCGTTTGAATAGAATCCATAAAAACTGGGTGCGTATTTTCTATACAAGAGTGAAACATCCAGGTTTTTGTGGGCATGAATCAGCCACCCGGCGATACCCCCTTTCCCACCCTGGATAGACTGGGCCGCTTCGCTGAAAAATGCAAAATTTCTGATCCTGTAGTTAAGAAAAAAACCGGTGTTTATACTTTTCGACCCCTCGAATGCGAATTGATTATAGGCCGTGGGGGTTTTTCGTACAGGTATATCGAAATGCAATGCATTGAAAATGATGCCCGCATCCAATCTGTTTTTGTAGTAACGCACAACCATTCCATAATTTTGTTCGGTCACTTTTTTTCGGTTTCCTAACTCTGTCAGCGACCTATGCAGGCCCGTTGTTTGAAAAGAAGTAACCGTCAAAATATCATGATCAGCAGCAGAAGAAGAAGCATCCCTTTTTGTCAATGAATAGAAAACGGAGATATCAATATTGTTGGCGGCCTGGACCGTCAATCCGGCACCTCTCAGATAGGCAACTTCATTTATAGAAGCATAAGGAAGAAATCCCAGGTTACTTTTCCGGGTAGTGGATACTGTTTCTCCTCCTTTGCCCAGACCGAAGGCTCCTCCTAAAATCAGGCCTTGCGCAAATTGTGTCTGGAAATCACCAATGATGAGATTTTTTAGTCTTCCTTTATTTTGAAGCTGCAGGTGACAGGATAGGAAATCAAAACCATACTGATACTTCTTAATATTGAACATTAATTTTTCTCCCGGATCTTTTTCGCCTGTTAAACCCAGACTAAAATCCCCGGGCAATGCGGATCGAAATCTGAAATAAACTTTGTCCGGCGAGCCATTGAATCCCTGAGCCGCAGAGGATTTGAAGCCCCTCTTGAATTCGAGTGTTCTTTCGTAACGCGTGATGAAATAACTGTGACCTGCTGAAAATATTCTCTTCAATAATGACCGGTCGACAGCCTGCAAGGGATCAGTCACTTTAATAAAGGGAATAAGTCTTGATATGACTGGCAAGTCAAAATCTGGAATGACCTGCAATTCAAAAATATCCACGAACCTTCCCTGTTCCTTTCGGTAATCCAAAAAGTTTTGGATTTGCTGGTCACTGAGGATGTGCAATAAGGTTAACTCCTCACCGGTGACAGTATTCAGGTCGTAAGGGGAGGATAGAATCTGCGCAAGGTTTTCATAAAGGTCATCGTGGTCGCCATCAAGGTCCTGAAGACCTGCCATTTCATCAGAAAGTCTTTCCAGGTCGACTTCATTTTTTTCGGATGGCTGTGCACATAGATCCAAAGTCAGAATACAAAATATCAAAAGGATAGTTGTGTTCATTTCTGCCTGAATTGATACAACACCGTTGCCTGATGACTTATTCCAAACGCATCATTGAATTGCAAAGAATAGTCCAGGTCAAATTTGTTCGGCTTGAATCCAACACCAAAAAAACCAATTTCAGGATTGAGGTTAAAACCCGTTCGAAAGACAATTCTTTTTACTGGCTGGTATTCAAAAGCCATTTTCCAAATGGGCGAGTATTCAAGGTCTTTTTCGATTTCTGTCAGGATGATCGTTTTATCAGAAAGTTTACAGGCGATGCCCGCGATCAAACTGGTCGGAATTCGTTCCCCTGAAGATTTATTGATGATGGGCTGGTTGATATTCACGATATGAGCGCCAACGGACACTTGCGGAGTAATTTCTGCAATTCCACCGAAGCTTAAAGTCAATGCGGTGTTGGTACCCAAACCCTCCGCATGATATTGGAGGTAGTTTACTTTCAAACCAAGGGAAGCCAGCCCAAATGTATGGGCTGCTCCCGCCGAAATACTCAGTTCATTATATAGATTGTCACCAAAGCGAAAGACACTGATACCCGCGCCTCCATCAGTAACAGGCATAGAAAAGAGCGCGGCCACCCGGTTAAAAAATGGTATGGATGGGATGGCATGATAACTAAAAGCGACGACGGGATTTTCGGCTTTAGCGAGGCCAGCAATGTTATTGGTTAAGGACCATGGGTCGGATAAACAACTGGAAGCGTTGGCCAAACCATGGGCTCTCGCACCCATATGAGGGGACGCGCTTTGTGCTATGCCATCATAGAAAACGATGCATAGAAGCAGGGATTGCCAAAATATTTTAATACGAAAGAGGGTTTTTTGACAAGTTGAATGTAGAAAATCAGGCGGTATTTGTCAAGAATAGGGGAGGATTTTTGAATTTATTCCTTTTCCTCACAGGCTTGGGGTGATTATCGTATCGGTCTATAATTGATTGTCCAAATCACAGACCACTGACACTGCCCATTGACTATTGCCTATTGACCATTGACTAATAAATGACTAATCCCTGGTTCTTAAGTAAGAATTGTTTTTATGATCCTGAAGGGATCTAATTTGAGTAGCCCGCATGCAAATGCGGGGAAAATGTCATACAATGGAAAAAACCCCGACGGGGTTTAACACAACACGCTCCCAAGATCACCAATCTTTAGAGAGTGGTCGCGGTTTGTCGCTGAACAACAATTTTTGGATAAAGTAGGTGTTGGTGCTATTGATTAATTTTTCTTTTTAACCCCTTCGGGGTTTGGTTGTGCGCTTCGTTTGACCCCAGGTTGCACCTGGGGCTATTCAAATTAAATCCCTTCGGGATTTTTAGGTGAATACGCTCACCAAATAAGTAATTAATCTGAAATTATAATGGGTAAGCAGAAAGCTTAAAGCAAAAGGTGAGTCGTGCCCGAAACGATGTCCAATTCCTAATGACCGCTGACTAAAATTCCTTCTTAACATGAAAAAAGAATCCCTGTTCTCCTTCTACATTAAAAGAGTATTCGAAGCGCAAGACAATATCATAAAATCCTACAAGATCTAAGCCGAATCCGGTTCCTGCCAGAATTTTGTCTGAGAGTTCAGTGTTAATGCGCTGCTCATTATAGTAGGGGTAATTCTTCACATAGCCCAGGTCAGCGTACGTTTTAAAATAGAGGGAGATTGGAATGTATCGGAATTGCTCGGCAGGCATCATAGCCCAATGATACTTTCTGCTAAATATTAATTTTTTGAAAGTTGTTTTATTAAGGAAATAGTAGGGTCCTTCCACAACATACAACTCATATCCCCGAACAAATTGTTTGCGCTGGCCCAGTGCGCTGAAATTAATGTAAGAAAGGTTTTCAGGATAGCTGTAATGTAGTATCAGATTATTGGAGACGTAAAAATTTTTCTTCAGATCGGCGTACTGGGAATACAAGAAAGTAAATTCCACTTTTTCAAGATCCTTGCTAATGCCCAGACCATTTTGGGTGACATTCAGAATGTATTGATTTCCTTTCAAAGGATAAGCAACCACATCGCGGTGATCGGAGTTGAACTGATAGGAAGCGGACGGATACGCCTGACGCAACACTCCTTCGCCCCGGATGTAATTCGAATTGGAATCTTTTGCAATCTGATTGATGTGCAGGTTCCTGTATTCAATCTTTAAGGAATGGGTTTTATAAAACGAATTCCGGTAAGTATACGTCAGGCCGCCGCTTCTTTCATTGCGAAGTACCTGATCCGACTTCGTAAATTTATATTTGTGGCCAATGGTTTGGTATGCAAGATTTTTTGTTTCAAGAAAAGCGAGGTCCATTGACAGACCGTGCTTTTGTTTTTTGTCGATGTAAGGAAAGCGATACATTAATTCAAACTTCCGCTGGAATCCGAACTGCGCAATGAATCTAAGCGTCTCATTTCGTCCGCGCATATTGAATTGGTACAGTCGCAATCCGAAATTCACCCGTTTGAAGTCGTGGTTATAATTCTGCCACCAGTCATTAAAGTTTCTATCGGCCAGCTCAAAGACCGGTGAGGGGAAAGTATACCAACGTTCATTCAGGTCTATGAGGAGGTCTATTTTATTTTGATCAATTACCATGGTCCGGATCTCCACGGCATTAAATAATCGCGTGTTAATTAATTTCTTTTTGTCCAGGTCAAGAATGTCAGGAAGGTCTAAGCTGAAGATTATGTCTCCTTGTTTTAAGGTAAGTTCCCGCAGAATGATTTGGTCACGGGTGAGACTGTTGCCGATGATAAAGACGCGGTTGATCAACAAGAAAGTTCCGGTAGTATCTTCCGCGATCGATTGTTTCCGTTCTTTCCTGGTAGAATCGGAAAGTGTGGTGTTCGCCGCCACCGCAAGGTTTGCTTGAGAGGGGGTAAAAAAACTAAAAAATATAAGAATAATTCCCATCGGTAGCACTATAAACGCATGGCTATCCATGCGTCAGGTCCAACTTATCAGGACGAATGATCAGATTTTTTTTCGAAATGAATAAGCCAATACTAAAATTCCTGCCAACACTAAAGGGATACTCAATATCTGTCCCATGTTTAAAGGGAGTTCGTTCTCAAAGGAAACCTGGTTTTCTTTCAGGTATTCATAAACAAATCGGAGGCCAAAACAGACAATGAGGAAAATACCGAATATTCTGCCCGCCGGCAGGTTTTTCTGATATCGTAGCCATATCAAAAACAATACAATGGATAATATCAAACAGGAAATGGATTCATACAATTGCGCGGGATGCCGCGCTATTCCATAAGTGCTTATCCTTGCCGCCAGATTCCCATTCTCCTGAGGCGCTATTTGATATTGCAAGGGCCCTGATCCTTCATCAAAAAATTCATTTAACCTTTGTGACAACAAGCCCTGGGCAGTTAACTCAATCATATTCCTGGCTTCTGCCTCCTGAATGCCTTGTTTGAAGAAAACATAAACCGAAACCGGAACCCGACCATTGGGCCTGTGTTCCAATGAGTCGTTTTTCCGATATGAAACGGATTCGATGATTTCCTGGGCATCATAGGTTTTGTTTTCCAGTGCTTCAGAAAAGGGGTTAGCAAATACAACTCCCACGGCCCGGTCGGTAGGAAGCCCTATGATCTCCGAATTAAAAAAATTCCCGAAGCGTATTAAAGCTCCTGTTAAGGCGACGAGAATAACAATTCGGTCCAGAATCTGAAAGTAATTTTGTCCCGGTTTTTTTTTGCGGCTATACAACCAGATGGCGAATAAAATTCCAATCGCCGCTCCATGGCTGGCTAATCCCTGTAAACCCGTGAATTTAAAGGGACTAAACTCAAAAGGCAGAAATATACTCCAGGGTTCTTCCCAGATAATTTCAGGCTGATAAAATATCACGTGACCCAATCGAGCTCCTATAATGGTTGCCACAACCATGTATATAGTCAGGGTATCCACGTCTGACTCAGGTTTACCTTCTTTTCGGTATATATAGTATAAAATCTGCTGGCTGATCAGGAATCCCAATGCAAAGAATAATCCGTACCACCGAAGTTCAAATGAGCCTGCCGTAAAAATGTCCGGGCTGCCGTTCCAAATAATATAACTGAGTATAGCCATAATTAGCAAAGATAGGGGTAAAGTTTAAAGTGGAAAGCAGAAAGCAGAAAGCAGAAAGTTTAAAGTTTAAAGTTTAAAGTTTAAGGTTGTTTAAAGTTTAAGATTGAGGGACTCTAACCCCTATGACCCTACTCCCTTAACCCCTCTAGCTCCTCCAGTTCCTCCTGGAAACCTGACGATAAAATCGGAAACCTGCACCAACTCCTTGGATCTACATTGAAGTCGTCGAGGTGGAGAGAAGGTGCTAGCCGTTCGCGTTTCCATTGATTGGCCGCCCATAAACGAAAGAATTTTCTGATAAAGGTCTTTAACATGGCTGGCGCGAAATCGGCCTTCATGATCTCATAGATCTCCAGGGGTGCCCGCCTTTCATAAATGGCCAGGCGTTCAATGGCCACCAGAAGCGGATAGGGCATGAGATCATCTTCGTCTGTCTGATGATTTTCCAAAGGCCGTAATTCTGCGGTGGGCTGAAGGGTATTGACTGACTTCAAGCCCGGTTGATCCAGGTTTTTTTCCGCCCACTTAAGCCATTGCAAAATGAAAACTTTGCTCAATCCTGCAATGGGTGAAAAGCTTCCGCTGGTATCTCCGTCCATGGTGGCATAGCCCACGTCGCCCTCACTTCGGTTAGAAGTGGTGAGCAATACCGCGCGTTTGATATTGGCCAACATCCAAATAATAGGCGAACGAGTTCGCGCCTGAATGTTTTGCAAGGTGATGTCGTC
>JAYSOP010000349.1:0-4076 GCA_043722905.1 Chryseolinea sp. | reverse complement strand
TCGGTTCTCCGGGTATATCTCTTCGCCAGTTTAAGGGCGCCCTCGTTGGCTTCGGTTCCGGAGTTCACAAAATAACAACAGTTCAGATTGGGGGGCAATAGTTGGGTTAGTTTATCAGCTAGCAAATTGGGAGTGGATTGGATGTACTCTCCAAAAACCATCACGTGAAGGTGTTTATCCAACTGGTCCTTTATGGCTTTTATTACCTGGGGATGACGGTGCCCTATGACACTTACGGCGATCCCGGAAATCAAATCGGTGTATCGTCTGCCGTCCGGTGTATAAAGGTAGATGCCCTCAGCCTTTTCTACAGGTATCAAAAAGGGTGTTGGAGATGTTTGCGCAAGCTTGTTAAGAAAGATCGCCGGATCAAAGTTCATCGCGTAAAGCTAGAAAAGATAAGGTAAAGCCTCAATGAGTGCCTTACCGGGGATGCAGATTAAACGCCCTGATCCGAGCACATGCACACAAAAAAAGCCCCGCTGGTGGCGGGGCTTTTGAAACTAATCAACCCTAAACTTTATAAACCAATCAATCAACATCCCCGAAGGGGTTCTAATACACCATTAAAAATAAACGGATACTGAAACCAGCATTCCGAAAACAACGGCTAAAAATAGTACAAGAACCTGTTTAAGTCTGGCAGCCAGTTTGGCTTGTGCGATATTCCTATATTCAATTCTTTGCATATACTTCCTCTTTGTAACACATCAAAGATGCGGCAGAAATGATTTCGAATTCTTGAAAAGTTCCTAAAAATCCTACATCCGTATTTTCAAGGTATAGGATTGTTGAAAATAGAGTTTGAGGTGGCGCGTTTTGAAAGTCTGCAAGTTATTAAAAGGCCGGAGGTCTGAACTTCCCTATAAACTTGAACCGGCAGTTGTTGCTATTCTTCATAAAGTTTTAAAAATTCCATTACCTGTTCTCTCACGTTGCCGGGATTGATTTCATCAGCTTGCCCGGTGGCGATGGATTTAAACAACTGACTTACCAATGACTTTTGAAAGCCTAGCTTTTCAGCGTAAACAAATGCTACCTCGAGTTCGATATCTTCCACAACGCTGTCGAAGTAGATCATATAAACGAGGTGATAAATACTTTCCACTCTTTCTGCTTTTTGTTCGGGGTGCAAGAACTTCAGATCGGAGAAATCGATTTTTGCTTCTTTCAGATCTTCGGGATGCAATCGAAGCTGTAGCCCCCATTTTAAAAGACATCTTAAATATCGGCTCTCAATTCTTTCTTCGCTTAGGAATAATCCCAGGATATTCAGGTAGCTTTTTTTAATGGATTGCGTTTGTGATTCGGTAAGATCTGTCATAAACTTTCGGATACAGAAGGCAGCGGCGATTTACCCCACGGGATAATTTCAAAGATAAGCATTCGAGTTCAGGAATTCTGAAATAGAAGGAGATGTTAATTACTGCTAAGCTGTTGCGGATTGCCCTGAAATCGGCAGTATTGTTTGCCCAATACGCTGGCTTGTTCCGACCCTAATTGTCTTGCCTTAGCAAGGTCATCGCATACCGCTGGAAATGTTTTAGAATTGATATTGCCGAGGGCCCGCAGGTAATATCCTTCGCCATCCTCAGGCCGGAGAAAGACGGCCCAGTTACAATCGGTTACCGCCTCCTGAAAATACCCTAATTTCAAATTGGTCAAGGCACGTGCTTTAAAAATGCTGAAATAGATATCGGGTGCATCTTGCGGATTCATTACAATCTGGAAAGCGTTTCCATATACCCGACTAAGATTGTCTTTAAACAATTTTTTTCCCATCGTAAAATATTGCAACGCTTCCCGGGGGTTATCAAGCTTCTCAAGGTTAATGGCCCCGATCTTATAAACCAGTCCAAGATCTCCCGGCTGTTGGTTGTGAAGATGCTTCAACGCCTCCAGCGATTCTTTATAATTGCCGAGATAGTACTGGCATATCGACATATTTTCCAGGGTTTCATACCTCACGGGATGTTCATAATTTTTCAGCACCAGGTAATGGGTAACCGCCGAAGTGAAATCTTTGCTGAGGAATTCCTGATCCGCGCGCTGGCGTAAGGCCGCTACCAGACTGTCACGGGTAAATCCAAACCTGAAGTCTAATGGTTCCTTTTCTTCCATAACGCTGATCATGTTGAAAGCATCATGAAATTTTCCTTCTCCGAATAATCCATTGACCTGATCTAGCTGCCTGCTGTTCGCGCGCCACTTCTCCATTTGTTGCTGGCGAACATAATAATGAGCGGTGTTGATGATGGCAAAACAAAATCCTGAGATGACGAGAAAAACAAGAAAAGCCAGACCCTGGATCTTGAAATAATTTTTATCCAGCCGATAGCGTTTGTCCTGAGATTTGCGCCACTGTTGATAGCGTTTGTATTTAACTTCCTGCCAGTAGGCATCATTTAATTCTTCCGTGATAATATGAAAGCGCGAATCGTATCGCGATCTTTTAACGGAATCTGAAAGGGTGTGATAGGCTTCGTTCAGTAATTTAAAAGTTTCCTCGGCCTCCTTATTTCCGGGATTGCGGTCAGGATGATAGCGCATGGCCATTTTTTTAAACGCAACCTTAATTTGCGTCTGCGTAGCCGTACGCGTGATACCCAAAACTTCGTAAAAATCCTGCATTTTTACCTCCCTGATACCGTATAAACGGAAAAATTGAAAGAATTGCCTATGAACCCGACAATATCCTTAAATCTTTATGCCTAAACCGGCAAAAGGCTGCGTAAAAGCAGCCTTTTGTGAAAATATATTCAGTCAGAAAAAAAGTGCTATACTTTGGCCAGTACCTGAACCAGATCGATCAGTTTGTTGGAATAACCCCACTCATTGTCGTACCAGGCGACGACTTTCACAAACTTATCGTTTAGGGCGATGCCTGCTTTGGCATCGAAAATGCAGGTTCTTGAATCACCCAGGAAGTCCTGAGAAACTACATCGTCTTCGGTATATCCTAAAATGCCTTTTAGTTCACCTTCGGAGGCGTCTTTCATTGCCTTCTTGATATCCTCGTAACTGGCAGGTTTTTCTAATTTTACAGTGAGGTCCACCACCGAAACATCTGCTACCGGTACACGGAAAGACATTCCGGTAAGTTTGCCTTTCAGTTCAGGAATTACGAGGGCTACCGCTTTTGCAGCCCCTGTGGAGGAGGGGATAATATTCTGGAAACCACCGCGTCCACCGCGCCAATCTTTTCCGGAAGGACTATCTACGGTTTTTTGGGTAGCGGTTACGGCGTGAACCGTACTCATCAAGCCTTCAGCGATACCAAATTTATCGTGCAGTACTTTTGCGAGAGGAGCAAGACAATTGGTGGTACAGGATGCATTGGAAACGATTGTTTGTTCCGCGGTTAATTTTTTATGGTTTACACCCATGACGAAAGTGGGTGTATCATCTTTTGCCGGTGCGGACATAACCACTTTTTTCGCGCCTGCAGTAATATGTTTTTGAGCATCTGCTTTCGTAAGAAATAAGCCTGTAGATTCGATTATTATCTCGGCACCCACTTCAGCCCATTTTAAATTCGCTGGATCTTTTTCGGCTGTTACGCGGATTTTTTTACCATTAACCACCAGGTGGCCGTCCTTGGCTTCCACTGTGCCATCAAATCTGCCGTGAGTTGAATCGTATTTTAACATGTAAGCCATGTAATCGGCGTCTACGAGGTCGTTGATTCCAACGACTTCAATATCCTTGCGGGTCAAGGCGGCTCTGAAGGCCAGACGGCCGATGCGGCCAAATCCATTAATACCTACTTTCGTCATGATCTATATTGTTTTATAAGTCTCTCATTGTGTGTCGGTCGACAGACAAGGCTGCAAAAATAAAAGACCTGGTGGCTAAAACCAATGAAATCGAAAAGCGTTTTCACAAAAAATTAATGCACGGGTTTGCAATTACATGGCGTCGGCCTATATTTGCAATTCTTTAAACAACAGGGTCTGTTCGTCTAGGGGTTAGGACCTCAGATTTTCATTCTGGTAACACGGGTTCGATTCCCGTACAGACTACTGAAACCAATCTAATTGCCTGTATATCAAAAATATACAGGCTTTTTATTTTAA
>JAYSOP010000348.1:0-2962 GCA_043722905.1 Chryseolinea sp. | reverse complement strand
TTGTGTTCGATGCCGCCGTTGAGAAAGCATATAAGGGCAAAAGAAAAATCACCTGGAAAGAAGTCCTCGCAGGCGAAAAATCTTTCAAGAAGGTTAATGACTGGTTGCCCGAAGAAACCCTCAATACTTTCCGCCAGTACCTCGTCGGAATCAAAGGCCCTTTAACAACTCCTGTAGGAGGTGGTATCAGGTCTCTGAATGTAGCCTTACGCCAGGAGCTTGACCTGTACGCGTGCGTGAGACCGGTAAGATGGTTCAAAGGCGTGCCCTCACCGGTCAGAGAGCCTCATAAAACGGATATGGTATTATTCCGGGAAAACACGGAAGATATTTATGCGGGAATTGAATTTCAGGAAGGAACTGAGGATAATAAAAAATTCCTGAAATTTTTCGAAGAGACGTTTCCAAAGAATTATAAAAAAATTCGCTTTCCAAAAACTTCGAGTATCGGTATAAAACCGGTTTCAAAAGAGGGAACCGAGCGTTTGGTGCGCGCAGCTCTGGAGTTCGCGCTTGAAAATAAAAAGCCTAACCTGACTTTGGTGCACAAGGGTAATATTATGAAGTTCACAGAGGGTGGGTTCCGTGATTGGGGATATGCGCTGGCTAAAAATGAGTTTGGTGCGAAGGATCTGGATGGTGGTCCCTGGCAAGTCATTGAAAAAGATGGACATAAGCTAGTCGTTAAAGATGCTATCGCGGATGCGTTTTTGCAACAAATCCTGTTAAGGCCTGATGAATATTCGGTGGTGGCAACATTGAATTTAAATGGGGATTATATCTCGGATTCACTTGCGGCCATTGTTGGCGGCATTGGGATAGCACCAGGCGCAAATATAAATTACGTAACCGGCCACGCGATTTTTGAGGCCACACATGGTACGGCTCCGAAATATGCAGGGCAGGATAAGGTTAACCCCGGTTCAGTGATCCTTTCAGGTGCCATGATGTTCGAGTACATGCGCTGGCAGGAAGTAGCCGACATGATCTATAGTGGATTGGAAAAAGCCATTGCCTCAAAGAAAGTTACCTATGATTTCCACCGGCAGATGGAAGGGGCAACTTTACTTAAGTGTTCTGAATTTGCCCGTGAGATTATCAAAAATATGTAGTTCTACTCTACAAATTACCAATCCAATATTTAAGGAGACGAAAGTCTCCTTTTTTGATGCCTCAAAATTCCCAAAATGGGAAAATAATGACCTTTTATAGTGTATTTTCCAGGGTTACCTAATGGTCAACCGGCCGATTCAATCAATTAAAGACCTATATTGTAAACCGGCTGTAAAGCCTTTAAAGCACATATTTCGAACATTATTTAAAAATTCATATGATTTTGAAGAATTTTCAAGGACGCTTACGGAAAAAAGGCCTTTTATGCTTTTTGGGGTTAACGACCCTGGTTATAGTCCTGATGCCAGCGATGGCATTTAGCCAAACTACGACGGATTGGACTCTGGCAGCAGAAAAGGATGGAATTCAGGTTTCCTACAAATTGGCGGACTGTAGCGGACACCCCAGAATATTATTTCAGATTTTTAACCATAAAGCCGTCAGTCTTCATGTGGATTTTGAATGCAAAATCACCTTGAACGGAAAGGATAGGGTTATCCCTTCCCTGATAAATTCAGTTGAGGCCATCAGCACTTTGACGGGAGATTGCGCCGATAAACCTTTCCAGTCTACGTTTATTGTCCTTCCGAAAAATTCGTCGTTTGAGGCAATAACCATCACTATTAAATAATTCCCAAATGAAAATATCAGTTCAGGCTTATTCATCAGGAATTAATCTCATCAGGAATTCTCATATGCGTAATTATTCAGTAAGACTCGTAATCGTTTTGATGTTGCTTACTTCTGCCAGTTACATAAGTTCAGCACAATCATTGATCTGGACGGATAATTTTACTGAGGGTTTAGCACCAACCAGTGCCCAGTGCAATAGCTGGACTAATTTCTTAACCGAACTAGGTGAGAATGATTTTGTGTCTGCTACCATTTCAGGAACGTTTCTTCCTGCAGGAATTAAAATAACTGATCCCGCAGCTGCGAAAGCGCTTGCCCGCTTGTTAAGTTTGGGATTGCCGGGCTCTGTAACCTCGGACGGACATACCTGGCAGGTAGGAACCGGATGTGGAGGCTCTTGTGTCGCCAGTGGGGTTGAACTAGTCGTGGATGGAGGCGGATGCAATTGTGATGACCAATATGTCATCAGGGTGCATTCCGGAAATCCTAATTGGGGTGGATTAAATGGCAGCTGTAGTTCGAAATCACAGACCATGAAATTAGAATTTGAATCCGGAGCGAACATCACAGCCAGCGGCCCAACATCAATTTGCAAAGGAGAAAGTGTCACCTTAACAGCCAGTTCTACCAAATGCTCAGGACCCTATACTTATTTGTGGTCAAATGGTGAAACGAGCGAATCCATAACAGTTTTACAAAGTGGCACTTTTTCAGTAAAAGTGTCAGATGCCTCGGGATGTATTGGCACTTCCACCAAGACCCAGGTTGCTGTAAATGCCTTAACAGTTGATGCGGGTGAAGATGTAACTATTTGTGGCATTCCGTTTCAGCTTAATGCCGTAAGCAGTAGCAATCCTCCTGCCGTAACCAAATATTGCCTCTTTGATGCTGTGGGGGGTATTGATAACTGTTACTTTACAACGGATGTCTGTTCTGATGGCGCGGCGTATTTCAAAAATCAAGAATTTTCACAGGCTATTGCTGTTACAGATCCCCAGGAGATTAGATTCTCGCTGTTCTACACCGCCTGTTCGAACAATTTGAGATTTACTTTCAAATTAAATAATCAGGAGATTGGCTTCTTTGATGAAACGAATCGACTTTGTAATTGTTTCCCTTCGTCTCTTATACAATATCCGAAAACAATTAATTTTGCCAAAAACCAGTTCTATCAATATTGGAATGCTTCTGGCGAGAATGTTTTATCGGTTTCAAT